>CAJYIL010000371.1 GCA_913774795.1 Pseudobdellovibrionaceae bacterium | reverse complement strand
GTAGTAATGACCGCATGCCAAAAGCACACTTCATCCGGCACATCGCGGAGATCGCGCTCGTTTTTGCGAGCGAGAATCACCTTCGTCACACCGGCGCGGTGAGCGGCCATGATCTTCTCTTTGATACCGCCGACCGGAGTCACCGCACCACGGAGAGTCACTTCGCCGGTCATCGCAAGCTTCGGATCGATCGCGCGTCCTGTGAATAGAGATGCCATGCATGTCAGCATCGCGATCCCTGCCGAGGGTCCATCTTTCGGAATTGCACCCGCGGGAACGTGGATGTGCAAATCCTTTTTGTCGAACGCCAGCGACGCCGAAACTTGAGGAAGACGTGAACGAATGAGGCTGAGCGCGATCTGCGCCGACTCTTTCATCACATCACCGAGCTGACCCGTGAGCGTGAGCTTGCCATTGCCTGGCATGAGCGCCGACTCGATGAAGAGAATTTCTCCTCCCACCGGCGTCCACGCAAGCCCGGTCACGACGCCCGGAGGCGACTGCTTCTCGGTCACTTCGTGATCGAATCTCGAAGGCCCCAAAGCTTCTTCGACCGCTGCGATGTCGATATTCACACGCTCGGCACCTTCGACGACTTTCGTCGTCGCTGCACGAGCGACGCCCGCGATCTTTCTTTGAAGATCACGAACACCGGCTTCGCGCGTGTAGTGCGCGATCACGTGTTTCATCGCGTCTGTTTCGATCATGAGCTGATCGTCTTTCAAACCATGTTCTTCTTTTTGTTTCGGGAGAAGATGGTTTTGGGCGATGTGCAGCTTCTCGGCCGACGTGTAGCCACTGAGCTCGATCACTTCCATGCGGTCCAAGAGCGGACCCGGAATCGTCTCTAGGCTATTCGCCGTCGCGATGAACAAAACTTTCGAAAGATCATACGGCACATCCATGTAGTGATCCATAAATGTTCCGTTTTGTTCTGGATCGAGCACTTCGAGAAGGGCCGCGGCCGGATCGCCTTGAAAGCCGCGACCGAGTTTATCGATCTCGTCGAGCAAGAAGACCGGATTCATCGAACCAGCGCGTTTGATGCCTTGGATGATTCGTCCGGGCATCGCACCCACGTATGTTCGGCGGTGACCGCGCACCTCGGCGTCATCGCGCACGCCGCCTAAAGAGACGCGTACGAATTTGCGACCCAACGATTTCGCGATCGATTGACCGAGCGACGTTTTGCCGACTCCCGGAGGGCCCGTGAAGAGAAGGATCAAGCCCCTGCCGCCTTCTTTAAGCTTCATGGTCGCTAGGTGTTCGATCAAACGCTTTTTAATCTTATCGAGACCGTAGTGATCGGTGTCGAGCACCTCACGCGCTTTTTTCAGATCAATCGGCTCTTCAGCGTCGGTTTTCCACGGCATCGCGATCAAGAGATCGAGATAATTGCGGATGACGTGAGTCTCCGGCGATTGTTGACCGAGAGATTCAAGCCGGCGCAACTCATCGTTAGCGACTTTGCGAACCGCTTCGGGCATCGCAGACTCATCGATCTTCTTGCGATAGTCGTCGGTTTTCGCCGGGCCATCTTCGGAGCCATCGGCGAGTTCCTCTTGAATCGCCTTCATTTGCTCACGCAAAATCGCTTCGCGTTGGTTCTTACCCAACTTCGATGTCATCTTGTCGCGAATCTCGGTGCGAACTTTCAGTTCATCGCGGACATGCCCCATCAAATCGAGAAGCTTCAAAGCACGCGCTTTGATGTCTTCAAGCTCAAGCAACTCTTGTTTCTGTTCAGTTGTGATTTCGATGTTAGCCGCAACGACATTCACCAAGAAGTCGAGATCGGAGATGCCTTCGACGAGCGTGACCATTTGATCAGTGCCCGACGGCAAGAACTCGAGGATCTGCTTCGAGATCGTCTTCACCGAATCCAAAAGTGCCTTCAACGTCGCCGCGTCGGCATCTGTCTTCTCAAACAGAGGCTCGGCGATCGCCTTCAACGCACCGTTGGCTTCGAATGCCTGACGCACACGCACTCTTTCGAGACCGCGCACGACGAGTTGATAACCATCTTTTTCATTGCCGCGCACTCGCTCGACTTGAACAAGGACGCCGATATTGTGCAGCTCATCAGGGGAGATGTGCTCTTTTTGATCTAAAGGTTTTTGTAAGACAGCGATCAGAGTTTGATTCTGAGCACCATCACCTGACTCACTTTTCAGTGCACGAATGGCCGCCATGCTTTGCGCACGACCGACGCGAATCGGAACAGTCGTTCCCGGGAAAAGAACGAGATTTCTGAGAGCCAGAACGGGGAGCGGTTTGTTGAACAGTGTGCTTTCCATATCCAGAATTTGGGGCCGTCTTTTAAACTGTCAAGATTGTCGAAACAATTAGAGCAGAGGTGAGTGTTTTCTGAGGCTTAGGGTCGTTCGGCCGGTCCGTGAAATGCGCTCCAATCGAGCCTGAGCCAAAGAGGTTTAAAACCTCACAGTCGTTGGTCCAGGTTTGCTCGAATCGAGCTCTTGATCCGCCGATAAGAAGGCGTGAAATCGCTCGCTGTTTTTCTCATGACGATCGCCGCTCTCGTGCCTGCTGAGGCCGCGGTGACGCCGACGCGCACAACGGCATCGAAGCCTGAGTCGAAATCGGCTTTCAGGCCCGCGCCAAAATCCAAGTCGTTCGAATCGAAGAAGTTGAAGTCAGCGTTAAATCCGAAACCACAACTGCAACTCGAGACGTTGAAAACGCATGCGCAGTTTCTCAAACTCTCAAAAGAGAACCAAGAACTCTACATCTCTGAAATTCAACGCCTGATCCTTGATCTGCAAAAAGAAGACGACGCGCTTAAAACTACTTATCAGTCGGCCCAGCATTGGTTGAGTGCCTTTGTTGGCGATGCGACGGCCGCCGAAACCGGCGAAGACCGCCCCTGTGTCTACGCGGGTTGGATTTCTTCAATGGATATCAATGGGCGCTCGTGCCTGCGCCCGAAGTCAGACGGCTGCGTGCGTGGGCAGATCCAGTGTAATCCGATGCTGTATGGGTCGGGCCGATGTGTCGCTGCAAATCGCTCGGCCACGGCGTCATGTGAACGTTCCAAGAAATCGATCTTGCAAATCGTGAGCGAAATTAAAGGGCGCGAGCAAGACTGGTCAAACATGCGCGAGGAACTTTCAAGTTACTGCCGTGACCCACGTCCGACCCAAACCCGAGTTTGCGGGATCATTCGTTCGCGCCTCGCCCGGATCGAGCGAGTCTTAGGCGACGTTCCGGCGCCGCAATTCGAGGCGGCCGCAAGCGATCGTGCGACTCCCCAACGCGAGACGGCCCGGTCACGTTCAACTCAAACCGAGCGTACGATCGAAGTCGAAGCACCGCCGCCCGAGCCGCCGACAAACGAGCGCCCGGTGGCCGCCGCGTCGTCTCCGCCGCTCAGCCTCACACGGTCATCAGGCGCCTGTGAGCCAGCGACACTTCTCGCGAACTTGAAGCCCGGCAGTTCGTCTGAGTTCGCGTCGTCGACATTCATGGATCTCGAAAGTGCGCGAACTTTGATGTGTACCACTGAGGCGATACCGAGCGCGTGGGTCGATGATCAAAGAGCGTTGATCCAGAAAGTGAATGGAAGCGTTCGAGGATCAGATAAGTACGCGCGCGCCGATCGCCAAAATTACGCGGCGATTTTAAAGAACTTCAATGCGTGTCTGCGAGACGCCGAGACCTTGCGGAGAACGGGGGCAGGAGCCGTCTCAGGCTCATTCGCCACGCTGATCGAGACCGGCGAGTTTATCAAGATGTATGACGAGACCAATCGTCCCATCGTCGGTCTCGGATCCCGCTATGACATCGAAGGGTTGTTAAGAGCGAAGGGAGTTTCGATTTGTAATCTCCGAACTCGCGACAACCTTCAGCTCGCTCCTGTTTATTCTCCCTCAAGTGGCTCCTCTGCGGGCTCTGCTCGTTGATCTGACGACTCAAAATTTCTGAATGATTTGGTCTTGTGTGTGGGAGGCTTCACACAAAACGCGAATCTGATATGTTGGTTTCAAGACATTTCTTTAACAAGGGGGACGGTCTTGAAGATTCGCGACGCCTACATCTCGGTTAAAATCGATGATCGCGGTCTCGAAGGTCTTCGAGATGGACTTCGCTCGTTGTTTAGCGAAGCAGGCGTCGAATGTGAACGAGCTTCGTCGGCCTCCCATGTCTCGATTGCTTACGGAGAAGGTGACGTCGAGATCGAAGCTCTTGAGCGCGTCGCTTCCGAAATCGCCTCGCTTCCCTTTTCAGTCCACGTAGCCGGATTCGAATTGCTGAAGGGCGAGACGACCCCATTTGATTACTTAGTTGTCGTCCTGGAAGGTTCGTCGTTTGGCACCGCACAGTCGATCTCATCAGGCGTCATGAAAACTCGCTCGTTCGCGGGTGGATTTCGATCTCACGTCTCGCTTCTGAAATTTCCGAAGAACTCTCTCTCGGCAACTTGGGCCGAGCACGTCTTGGCCGAGATGAATGCCTGCCAAGGTCTCGCGCGTTTCTTTGGTCAACGGCGACTTCAGGGTTCGAGCGTTGCGGTCTTTGGTTCGGATCGCCATTGCTGTTTGACGAAATCTATTGCGGCTTAAAAGGCCCGGTCCCGGAAAAACTTCTCGTGTCGAGATACGAGTAGTCGAGATCGAAACGGCAGCGGTCGGTCGCATGCCACACGCCGATTCCGAGTGACGTCATCTGAAATTTCAGTGATTCCGGTTCACCGCCGAGTTTGAGGCAAAGATCGAACGGGCTCATCGGCGGTAAATCTCGCGCTTCACGCGATTTCTTATAAGCGAGACACGGTTTTTCGATCTCGCTGTCGCGACAATTGGTGCTCGCAATTGCTTGCACGCGAGCGCTGGTGCCGTCTCGTTGTTGATCGTCGACGCAAAGGCGTGTGCTCTCAACACGTGTGGCGCCCTCGAAGATCGTCGACATTAATGCATCTTCGCAGCGGGTTTCCGCGTTGGCCATCGTCGTAGAAACAAAGACTGCAAACATGAAAGCCATCTTCATGGTTCAAGACTCCACGCGCTGATGACTTTCAGATCTCGTCGCTCCACCCAGCGCGAACCATCCTCGCAAGCAGCTCCCGTGCAACCCGGTCCTTCATAGTTTCTTACTAGATATTCGCAGCGGCCCGAAGAGGCCGAGAGTCTTCGGCCCGCAATCGCGTAGACGTGCGGTATCGGGCTCTGAACGTGCACAAGCGAGAGTCGTTTCGCCGACAAAGCTCGGTCGATGAGCTGATTCGCATTTCGTTTCGACTCGGTCAGAGTGAAAGAGGCCCGTGGGCGATGGTTGGTGCGGTTTTCTTCATTGCAACTGAAAGGCGTGAAACTGGCTCGAGCGTATTCTTTGGTACCAAAGAGTTCGAAGATCGGCGCAAAAGCGAAACCAAGGTCGGCTTTCGCTAAGAGGCGAAGCCTCGCGAGTCGAGACGATTCGATGTCTTCGGATGGCACCGCGCTCTCGAGACAGGCCCGCACGCGTGCGGCTAAGATCGCGCGCGTCGCGGTCTGGAGCTTCGAGAAACTTGTGACCCCGTGATCCTCTTGCCAATGTTCGAACCATCTCGCACTGACCGCTTGGCCGATCACGAGCCCGAGCATCTCGGTGAAGGCGAATGAAAAATTAGACTCGCGCCCTCCACGGTTGCGGATCCATTCGAAGCCTACTTTTTCGAGCGCGGGTCTGAGATCGACGCGTGAGCACGTTTGAGCTTCTCGCACGTAGTCAGGCACGTCGTTGGGGTTCGCGCGAGTGTCTTCAGCATTTCGTTCAGCGGCACGGGCGACCGAGATGACTGTAAAAAGAAGCACGATCACTTTGAGCACGAGCAAACCTGGCCTTTCTCTCTTGATTTCACCTTGCCCCAAGCCCGAGCGGCAAGGCATAACGCCGTGACCATGAGTTCAAACCGCGGCTATAATCCTAAAGATCGCTTCTTCCATAAGGCTAAAGCCGAAGGCTTTGCGGCGCGCTCGGTTTACAAGCTCCAAGAGCTCGATCAAAAATTCAAAATTTTGAAGCCCGGCCAAACCGTTCTCGACCTCGGATCCAGTCCGGGCTCCTGGTCTCAGTATGCCTCGCAAAAAATCGGAGACAAAGGGCGCCTCCTTGGAGTCGATCTTTCTCCGATGACCGTCAGTCTCTCGAACGCCGTTTTTCTTCAGGCCGACTTGCGCGATCTCAACCTCGAAGACATCTTTCGGGAGCACGGGTTTCATCCGCCGTTCGATGTCGTGATGTCCGATATGATGGCGAAAACGACCGGGATCAAATCGGCCGACCAAGCCCGCAGCCTTGAGCTCTGTGAGCTCGCACTCAACGTCGCGCAGAGATTTTTGAAGCCAGGCGGGATGTTCGTGTGCAAGTTTTTTCAGAGCGGCGAGTTCGGAAAACTTCGCGCCGAGATCAAACGCGAATTCGAACGCGTTGAAGCTCTCAAGCCGGAGAGCACTCGCTCGATCTCGAAAGAGATTTTCTTAGTGGGCTTAAATCGTAAAAAAGTTTAAAGCGCTTGTCGACTCCCGCTTTCGGGCGCTCTTCCAAACACTTGATGATTTGGCCATAGAATCGCGAAAGGTCCTCGAAGAATCGCGGTGGCAGTTGTGATTAGGTGTTCACAGGAGAAAACTGGATGTTCAAAGACCTCAACGCTCGATTCATCAAGCCGTTCGCGAGCTTCAAGTTCTGGAAAGACCTCTACAACGAAGCCGATCAAGATCAAGTCTTCAACAACGCGGCCTCACTCTCATTCTTCTTCGTTCTCGCCATCTTTCCTTCGATGATTTTCTTGCTTGCGATTTTGCCCTATCTGCCTATCGATAACTTAAGCGGAGAGATGATGCATCTGTTCGCCGAAGCTCTTCCTCCGTCGGCGGCCGATCTTCTCCAAACGACGATCATCGAAGTCACGTCGAATAAGGCCCAGGGTCTCTTGAGTTTCGGTGCCCTTTTCACGCTCTGGTCGGCCTCGAGCGGAGTTTACGCAATCATGCAGGAGCTCAATACGTCCTACGATGTTCGCGAGACGCGCTCATTTTTAAAGGTGCGGGGTCTCTCCATTCTTCTCACACTCGTCTTCGGAGTTGCGATCATCGGCTCATTCGCTCTGATCGTAAGTGGCGGTCTGTTTCAGACGTGGCTCGATAAAACGTATGTTTTGAATCCGGTGATTCCGGTGTTGTTTCAAGTTTTCCGTTGGATTGTGATTTTGGCGCTTCTGTTGAGCGGCTTCGCGGCCCTGTATTACTACGGAACAAACGTCGAGCAGAAGTTTAAATTCATTACCCCGGGCGCGGTCGTCGGGGTGATCGGATTGATCGCAGTTTCGTTGCTCTTTCGCCTCTACGTCTCAAAGTTCAGTGACTACTCCGCGACGTACGGATCAATCGGCGCCATCGTCGTTTTGATGATGTGGTTTTATTTGGCGGGTATCGTGATTCTTTTAGGTAGCGAGATCAACGCGCTGATCGAGAACGGCCCCACAAAACAAGATAGCGTTCGCGAGAATGACGCATTCAAAAGCAAACCAACTCCCGAGAATCCTTCGAAGAGCGAGCGCAGGCAAGTTTCAGCTTCGACGAAGTCGTCAGGATCTTCAGGGCCTTCGTCGCCGGCAGGAGCGCATTCTTGATCAAGCAAGCGACCGTCGAAGACATTTCGAACAGTCGCATTACGAAACGCCACGGTCGCATCGTCGTTACGACTCGTTATTATCCGCGGTTCTTGAAAAGAAAACTCGTCGACGATTACGAGGGAGTTCTCGCACCAACAAAAGATCTCTTGGCGGAGTTTAAAGTTCGCGAAGACGAGATGGGCGGCGATCATGACGGAGCTTTTGCCGATGTCGAGTACGAGTCGAAATTTGCGTTGAGTGAATCGGGAATGGCCAAGCTTCGGGAGTATGTCACGCTCTCGGAAACTCAAGACGTTTACTTCGTTTGCCACTGTCGTCTGGGGCAGCGGTGTCACCGCGAGCTACTGCTTCTCATCGCCCAGAAGATGGGTGCTCAGGTCTGGAGAGTGTTTCTGGACTATCCCGTCTTCCTTGCTCGCTGTCCGCA
>CAJYIL010000370.1 GCA_913774795.1 Pseudobdellovibrionaceae bacterium | reverse complement strand
GGCGAACTCACGCTCGAAGATTCACTGAAACTCTTCGAAGAAGGCGTGAAGCTTTCGCGTGAGTGCAATGTTCAACTCAACGAGGCCGAACAAAAAGTAAAGCTCCTCCTCGGGGTTGATGCCGACGGCAACGCGATCGAACGCGATTTCGAACCAGAATCATGAGTTCAACTTCGGCCGCCGGCGCCCAAGCCAGCCAACAACTCCTCCACGAACGCACGCAATTTCACGCGGCGACTCTCGTGACGTTTCTCGATCGCTATTTCGAGGGCGGGCTCACTCCGAGTCATCGCCGGCTTTACGATTCGGTGAGATATTCGCTCCTACAGGAGGGTGGTAAACGATTCCGGCCGGTCCTCGCAATGTTGGTCGCTGAAGCACTCGGCGCGAAAGCCTCGGTCGTTCTTCCTTACGCGGCGGCGGTTGAGTGTGTTCATACGTACTCGCTCATTCACGACGATCTTCCGGCGATGGATAACGATGACATGCGCCGTGGGCAACTCACGAATCACCGAAAATTCGACGAGGCGACCGCGATCTTGGCCGGTGACGCCCTTCTCACCGAAGCGTTTCAGCTGATCGTCGATTATCTCGAGCAGGGTGTGGCGGTCGAAGCCGTGAAGGAACTCGCTCATGCTTCAGGCCTAAAAGGAATGGTCGGTGGCCAAGCGATCGATATGGCTTCAAAGAAAGAATCGATCACGCTCGACGAGCTGAGGCTCATGCACGCCCTGAAAACCGGTGCGCTCATTCGTGCGGCGGCTCGAGGAGCGGCGAAGGTTGCGAAAGCGAGTCACGCTGACGTCGAGAAAATCACGCGTTACGCCGAAGACCTCGGTCTTGCATTTCAAGTCGCGGACGATCTCCTCGACTTTGATCAAGCTCAGCCTGAACCGGGAAGTTATCCCGCACTTCTGGGGCCGGAGAAAACGCAAGAATTCCTCGAAGAACTCACGCAATCCTGCCTGAAGTCGCTTGAGGCCTTTGACGCGAACGCTGAACCTCTTCGCGCGATGGCGCTCTACAATCAGAACCGCCTCGTGTAAGCTTGAGCTCGAAATGAGCAAAGCCCCTCCGACAATCGAAACACCGAAAAACTCTGTCGCTGTTGAGCTCCCGATGAAAATCGCATCGGGTCGTTCTCTGGCGTCGGGTTTCGAGGGCGGCGAAAACCGCATGCGAATTCGTTTGTTCAAACGCCAAGACGGCGTGTGTATCGGTTATGCGTGGTTCGGTGAAGGCGCCGAAGGGCCGCCTCAACATGTTCACGGGGGCGCTGTTGCATACGTACTTGATGAAGCGATGGGCTCCGTTGCCTGGATGAACGATTTTCCAGTCGTCGCGAGAAAAATCGATTTCGAATTCGTGAAGATGTCGCCTCTCCACACGGACTTCCTGATTGAAGCGCGCGTCCTACGAACGACCGAAAAAAATGTGTACGTGCAAGCCGAGCTTCGGCTGCCCGACGGAACACCAACCGTAAAAGCCAACGGCGAGTTTGCGATTCTCACTCGGAAAAAGATCAACCTCCTCGATGCGAGCAAGTTTGATCCAAAAGGCCTTTTGCAAAATCCAACTTTGAAGGGGGCGAAAGAGGCATGAGTCGAGCCGACATCCTTCTCGTCGAGCAAGGTTTTGCGACCAGTCGCAATCGCGCGCAAGAACTCATCGACACGGGCCGCGTCTACGCGCTTGTGAACGGCCAAAAGGTCGTGATCAAAAAAGCGAGCATGAAACTCGAATCGAGCACTCAACTGGAAGTCGCGCCCGATCCCGAGGCCCTTCATTACGTCTCGCGCGGAGGACTCAAGCTCCGCGGCGCTCTCGACCATTTAGGTCTCACCGTCGATGGCGCGCGTTGCCTCGATGTCGGCATCTCGACGGGCGGTTTCACCGACTGCCTATTGCAAGGGGGAGCTCGCTCCGTTGTCGGGGTCGACGTCGGGCATGGACAGCTCGCAAAAAAGCTCGAGTCCGAGCCGCGCCTGACGCTCGTCGAGGGGGTGAACGCCCGCGATCTTTCCGGAGCCGGCCTGATCGATAAAAACTGCGGTCACAAATTCGATTTGATCGTCGCGGATGTGTCATTCATTTCCCTGACGCTTGTCCTGCCGGAATTCACGGCGTATTTAAAAGACTCGGCTTCGATTCTCGCTCTCGTAAAACCGCAGTTCGAAGTCGGAAGAGACGGCATCGGTAAGAACGGAATCGTCAAAGACACGTCGCTCTTTGCGGGCGTCGAATCGAAGATTCGGGCCGCTGTCCAGTCGACGGGACTTGTTGTGGAGGATTATTTTGAAAGTGCAATCAAAGGTTACGACGGCAACACCGAATTCTTCGTTTACGCGCGCTCTCCGGAACTCGCTCTCGATCTGTTTAGTAGCGGCACTCGCGGCGTGTAATTCGCTTCAAACGCGCGACCAAGTCAAAACTCCTTCGGCTCGTCCGACTCCGCGTCCAACGACGCCCGAGCCCGTGATCAT
>CAJYIL010000369.1 GCA_913774795.1 Pseudobdellovibrionaceae bacterium | reverse complement strand
ATCTCGATATGGTGAAGCGTCAGCTCGTCGAAGCAGACAAAGCGGTTCGCACCGATCACATGACAGGCGCTTACAACCGCCGCTCGTTCGATCAGCACATGAAAGAGCAACATCAGCTCTTCCAGCTTTCCAATACACCTGTTTCGGTTCTCACTCTCGATATCGATTTCTTTAAAAAGATCAACGATACCTACGGTCACGACATTGGCGACTTTATCTTGAAAGAGTGCGTGAAACTCCTCCAAGACGTTTTCAAAACAGAGAACGACTTCGTTGCTCGCGTGGGCGGAGAAGAGTTCGTCGTCGTTTTAAGTGGCCACTCGATCGAGCACGCGGTTAAGCGCGCCGAAGATGTCATGGCACGCATTCGCAAAGAAGTTTTCGTTGAAGGCTCTAACACTCTGCGCTTTACGGCGTCGATGGGCATCGCGCAACTTCTCGAAGGCGAATCGGTCGATCAGCTTATGAAGCGCGCCGACCAAGCGCTCTACGATTCGAAGCACAACGGACGCAACCGTTTCACGCTCGCGCGGACGTTGTCGTCGGCGGCGTGATCCAGCTTTTACCTTATGACCTCGAGCGCTCGTTCGAGGTCTATCTTTCTCTCATCCATGAAGCATTCGAAGCAAGTGGACGACTCGATCATGACTTCGAGACATTCGCCTTGGGCTGCCGCGCGCGGCTCACGGATTGGCTTCGTCGCGACGACGCCTTTTTACGAGAGCTTCGAGTTGATGGCCGTACTGTCGGACTCGTCGAGGCCGTCGTAAATAAGCAGTGCCAACCTCAAATTAGCACGTTGGTCGTCACGAAATCGTTTCGGCGTCGGGGCCTGGCTCTCAAACTCGAGCAAGCAGCGCTCGATTTTTTCAGACACCGAGGAATCGCCACAATTGTCCTCAACGTTGCCGCCTCTAATACTGGCGCTCTTGCCTTTTACCTTCGAAGCAATTGGAAAGAGATAGGTGCTGGCCCGTACCCTGGCTCGATTAGACTTCAGAAAAGCGCCTCATTCTGAGACACATTTCTCGCTCGATTCGACACCCCCGCAAAAGATCGACACGCGCAAAAGTTCTGACGAATCGTTACATCGAAGCGGGTGTCAGAGATCTAACAGGCACACGCCAAGTGTGCACGCACGAAGATCAAAGGTAGCGCCCGGAGAATTGGCCCCGACCGTGCAATTGGAGTCAGTGACCCGACTGGAGGTCGACGTCACATGAAACCGATCGCTGCACTCGCACTCTTCTCCTTCATCTCTCCTTCCGCCAGCGCCGATGTGAACATGCTCGATGCCTCGTTTCGACAAACGTTCATCGATGCCAAGATCGCCGGGCTCAATATCGAGCGACGCTACGATTCAAGATCCAACTTCATCGGGCTCTTCGGATTCGGATGGTGCTCAACGTTCGATGCTCATCTCGAAGACGCGCAAGTGATCGAGTGCGGAAAGCCCTCGAAAACCAAAGCACGCTATAACTCGAACGGCACCTACACCCAAACTTTGGCGAGCGGTTTGACCCGCACGTTCGATGCCGATACCGGTTCGCTCATCGCGCTTCAAGCGCTGAAGAGCCCGCCGGTGGGCATCGACGGTGGCTCACGAAGTCGCCTTCCGCGAGCGGCCGCTCTCGGGGAAGGGTTAAAGATGCGGCCGGCCCCCGAACAGAAGATCAGCCTTGAATTTGATACGCTCCACGAACACCTCACGGCCCTCGTCCTCCCCGATCAAACGCGACTCACCTTTATTTACTCCGCGCAACGCGATCTCCTCGAAGCCCGCAACGCCTGGAAAAACACCTACCGCTTCGAGTACGACAAACTTCACAACCTTGTTCGAGTGAACTTCCCCGACACCACGACCGAACAACTCGAGTACGACACCGATCGCGACCGCCTTACGAAATACCAAGGTCGAGATGGCTGCACCGAAACTTACGAGCACACCACCTCCGTCACGCAAAAAGAACGCTCGCAAATCTCCATCGCCAAATTGAATTGCCAAGGCCAAGCGAAACGAGAAGTCGTCTTCCGCTTCGGATTCATTCGCAAAGGTTCTGCTTGGCTTCTCAACTCATTTGAAAGAGGTCAGAAGTGAAAACATCTACATGGATTGAATTTGCAACTCTCCCTCTGCTCGCTGGCTTCGCACTCGGCTCGAGTGTCTTGATGGGCGGTGATGACGCGGAAAAAATGTTGGACTCGTTTAAGCCCGCGCAGCTGGCGGCGACGCTTCCGACGCCTGAACCAATTCAAAGTGTAGGATCGCATCCAGGACGGAACGTCGCTTCACGGATGCAGCCTTGGGGACTGCTGACCACCGATGCGCAAGAGGCGTGGCGGATCAGCGAAGGGTCTCGCAAGATCGTCGTGGCCGTGATCGACACGGGTGCGGACGTGGACCATCCAGATCTTAAGGATAATATCTGGATCAATCCCGGCGAGAGCGGCCGCGATGATCTTGGCAGAGACAAAGCGTCGAACGGAATCGACGATGACGGCAACGGGTTCGTTGACGATGTCCACGGATGGAATTTTGTTTTCGATAATGAAAACGTCGATGACCATCATGGGCACGGGACACACATTGCGGGAATTATCGGCGCAACGGGCGCCCAAACTCTCACCGGTGTGGCACCTCACGTGTCGTTGATGATTCTCAAATACTTCGACCCTCAGAAAACGCAGCAAAATCCGCTCGAGGCAACGGTACGCGCGATTCATTATGCGATTGAAAACGGTGCGCAAGTGATCAACTACTCGGGCGGCGGCATCGCGCCATCAGCACCCGAGTATGCCGCTCTCAAAGAAGCTTCGGAGAAAGGAATTTTGGTGGTCGCGGCGGCTGGCAACGAACACACGAACTCAGATGTTCAGAAGTACTTCCCGGCCGATTATGACCTGCCAAACATCTTGTCGGTCACGGCGATCAATTCACATGCAAAAGTCTTGGCGACCTCGAACTACGGTGCCGGCACCGTCGATCTCGCCGCTCCCGGTGAAGAGATCACCTCAACGATGCCGGGCGGTGGCTACGGCCAGATGACCGGTACATCGCAAGCGACGGCCTTTGCGACCGGAGTCGCGGTACTTCTCAAATCGTTGCATCCTGAGATGTCGCCGGAGCAAATCGTCGAGCATCTGGTGGTAACCGGAGAGACGAGCCAAACTCTTGTGGGCAAAACAAAAGCGCGATCAGTTTTAAACGCCTACCGTTCACTCGCAATTTCGAGCACGAGTGAGTCCGTGAGCGGAGTGACACACTCCGAAGACGACGACCGATTCGTACTGAAAACAGTTAACGAGCCTCGCGCAAATTAAGAACTTGGCCCCATCCAAGTTCGAGCCAATCGAGCTCTTCTTCGATGGTTTGGAACGCGGCTTCCCCGATCCGATTGTCTTCACGCAATCTCGCAAGGCACGACCGCTGAGCTTTGATGGCGCGAGCGAGAATGGCCGAGTCTTGATCATGCTGGGTCATTGACGTAACAGGAAGATTGTCGAAAGCGCTTGGGGTCAGCGGTTGTTCCGGTGATTGCTCCGATCGCGAGAGCTGAATTCGATAACTACGTTCGAGCAGATCAGCGACTTCGGTTTTCTCGCTTCGCCCGATGACACTCAGGGCCGCTTTGATCGTTCGCGCTCTCGCATGCGACACTTCTCTCTCGACCGTGTGGTCTTCAGAGAGATTTAAAATTTTCAGAAGAGGCTTCAACGTCAGCCCTTGAATGACAAGCGTACCGAGCGTCACGCCGAAGGCGGATGTCAGAATCAAATCACGAAAAGGAAAATCTCCGGGAAGCGCCAACGCGGCGGCCACCGTCACCGTGCCTCGCATTCCCGACCAGCTGACAAGTGTCGCGCCGGCCCAGGTCGCTTCAAATTGCTTAAGATCGCTCTTTTTCAGACGACGAATCAACGTGGCCGAAAAGACCCAAACGAACCGAACCAAGATGACCGTTAGCAAAATAGCGCCGGCCACGTAAGTAGAATGAATTCGCTCTGGGCCGCTCAACTTCGAAAGAATGGGACCGAGCTGAAGACCGATCAGAACGAACGCCAAAACATTCAAAACGAAAACAGTGACGCTCCAAAACGCCCAAGCCGGGACACGAATATTCGCTTCGAGAAACTCTGGGTTCTTGCGCGCGAGGACGAGCGCAAAAACGACGACCGTGATAATGCCCGAAAGATGCAGGCGCTCGGCGATGATCCAAACGGCGAACGTCGCGCAGAACTGGAGGATCACCGCGATCGCGACGTCATGGACTCGTTTCATCAACATTGAACTGAGTCTCGCGAGACCATAAGCCAGCACCAGACTTCCTGCCGTCGTGATCGCCAATGTCGCCGCGATACTTGCGCCCGACACAGCGCCGGTCGCGACCGAGCCAACTGCAAGACGAAAAATGAGCAGCGCACTTGCGTCGTTGAAAAGACTTTCTCCTTCTAAAATGGTGAGAAGCCGTTGAGGTGGCCTCAGGGGCCTGAGGACCGTGGACGCCGCGACTGCGTCGGGAGGCGCGACGATCGCTCCAAGCGCAATCGCCGCCGCGAGCGGAATTTGCGACTCGAGCTGAAGAATCACGAATGCCACTGCGATGACCGTGATGACGACGGCTCCGAGCACGAGACTCGCGACTGGCCT
>CAJYIL010000368.1 GCA_913774795.1 Pseudobdellovibrionaceae bacterium | reverse complement strand
CAAAACTCCAGTTCAAGAAAACAGACACGGGCACCGAGGTCGTCGTTCGTTCGAAAGCATCGAAAGACTTGCTCGCGGCGCGCGTTCCTGAAGGCAAGCTTTACGGGGAGACCGCAGTTGAAGAAGCTCAGCTCGAGCGTTTCCCGAACCGCACTCTCGTTCGCAAGTACACGATCGATTTCACGTGCCCTGAGTTCACATGCTTATGCCCACGCTCGGGTTTTCCGGATTTCGCAACGATCAAGATCAAGTATGTTCCGGATCAATACTGTGTCGAGCTCAAGAGCTTAAAGCTCTACATCAACCAATTCCGTAACAAGAAGGTCTACCACGAAGACGTTACGAACGTGATCATTCAAGACATGATCGATCTTCTTGATCCTTCGTACATCCAAGTCATCGGTGACTTCACCGTGCGCGGGAATATCCACACGGTCATCACGGCCGAGCATACAAAAGCGTAAGCGCTCAACGCCGCTCTTCGGAGCGGCTTTTTTTTGGGTTCAAGACGAACATCAACGCCGTCAGTAAAATGGCCAACAAAAGCAACGCCGGCGAAATCAAACAGAGCCAGTAGGATGAGAGAGACTCGTTCACTCCGGGAATAAACGGGAACGGGTAGAGCACCACGTATTTTACGTTGGGCCAACTCTGATCAATCAAGGAGACCACGTAGAACGCGGGCGTGAACAAGACGCCGAGCACGACGGTTGCGATGAGCGCGGTCTGAACGCGTTTTTGCCACAGAGTCAGGTTCGACGCGATAAACGGCCCGAAGACGCACGCAAGGCCGTAAACGATTTGCGCGATCCAAAACACGATAAAGATCGCGTGGTAACTGACAGGCATTCATGAAGAATAAGAGGCCTCGCGCCGGTCGTCAAATCGGTGAGTGCCGCCGACCGACTTTGTCCTCGGTCTCAAGAGGCACGCGGCAGCCGTTTACGAATCGCGCGAGCATGTTAAAGTACGAGATCGTCATGATGATTTTGCGCGTGCACTCGTTACCGTAGAGGGCAAGGAGAGCCGTGAGCGTGTCGTCGGTGAGAGTCGCCTGCATCGTCAACTCGTCGGTCGCATGGCAGAGGAGTTCCTGGTCATCCGAGAGTCCGCGGACAGGCCCGTCGGAGGCGAGTGCGGAGATCTCCCGGTGAGAAAGACCGGCAAGTGCGGCTGCTTTGACGTTCGCCTGCCATTCATAGGGCGCGTTCAGAAGTTTTGCGACGCGCAGGCAGATGAGCTCGCGTGTTTGATCGTCGACTCCGCGAGCCCCGAAGATCGCACGCACGAACGCGATGATGGGTTTAAACATCTCTCCGGTGCCCGCAAACATTCGCGCGACATTGAGGTCGGTTCCGGCACGCAAAGTAGCAGCTCGTAGGTAGCCAAGTTCCTTCGGGGTCGGAAACGGCACGCGCACGTTCGCGCTTGTTCCTCTCGGATAACTCAACATAGGCCCTCCTTGTCAAAGTTTGGCGGAGGAGAGGCTGTCTAAACTTAAAGTGTTTGTGTAGTTCTTTAAGTCGATTTCTTAAAGAAGGGTCATCTCGACGCGCAAATCGCGGTTCGCCGAGCGTAGTTTATCGGCCTGACGTCGTTTTTCGAAGATCTGCGAATCAATCGAACTCAGTTGGCCCTCGAGATTCATTCGGCGAGATTGAGCGGCGTAATCAGGTGTGACGGCCTGCGCGGTTTGCTGGCCAGTCATCGGATCGACGACGATCACCGTCTGCGGGACTTGCTCGGGTGGAAGAGCCGCGAGCTGTGACTGATACATGAAGCGGCTTCCTTGAAGCTGGCTGATGGAGACTTCAAGATCACGAAT
>CAJYIL010000367.1 GCA_913774795.1 Pseudobdellovibrionaceae bacterium | reverse complement strand
GGCACGAAGGGCTACGAAGTCGGCCAGAAGATTAAAGACAAAACCGGCATGCGAGCTTCGAATACCGCTGAACTCGTGTTCACGGATTGCTACGTGCCAGCGTCGGCGCTCGTCGGTGCCGAAGGTTCGTCGGTTCACCACATGATGCGAAACCTGGAGATCGAACGCGTGACGTTGGCGGCGATGTCGTTGGGCATCGCCCGTCGTTCACTGGAAGCGATGAATCGCTACGCGAACGAGCGCACGGCATTCGGGAAACCGATTTCGCACTTCGGTCAAATGCAACGCCATATCGCGGAGTCATACGCCGAGTACCGCGCGTGCCGTGCTTACCTCTATGACACAGCTCGTGTGATGTCTTTGGACTCGACGGCTTCGGGTCGTTTGGATTCTGACGGCGTGAAGTTGATCACGACCACGCTTGCGAAAAACATCGCCGACCGCGCGATCCAAGTCATGGGTGGCTACGGTTACGTCGGCGAGTACGTCGTCGAGCGCTTGTGGAGAGATGCGAAGCTTCTCGAGATCGGCGGCGGCACACTCGAGGCGCACCAGAAGAACATGACTCGCGATCTCGCGAAGAACCCGGGCGTGATTCTGGCTTAAGGCTTTGCGCGTGGGCGGGAGGCGCGGGGCGGGCTGTGAGGCTCGCTCGCGAGTTGGCTGCCTGGCGTTGGGATAGGCGAGGCGATTAGTTGGCGTTCGGTGGATTCATGCGCTTCGGCGCTCCTGATGCGGCTTCGTACAATTCGCCTGAAGCTCGAAACGCTTATGGCATACGGCGCCCGTCGATTTTTTTCCATATCGCGTCCCTCAGAGCTGATGACATTTACGGAACGCGAGTACTGCGTGCGCGATTGTGCTGGCCGCACATCCATCGCAGATTTGTGGCTTCATTCGCTCCGCCTTCTGCGAACGGCCGGATATGGTCACGTTGCAGAAAACGTTTAGCTCCACATCTTTGCCCGTTGGCGCTGACAAAAGTGCACCCGGCGCCGTCGTCGTGGACTGCGTGTCTTTGCTCCGCTCGAATATAACGACTTCCTTTCACCTCCGCTGCGGAGGTGGATTCTGATTCTTCCTCTGTCAGCGTTTCTGCTTTCGCCGACGAAGCGATCATTTTTCGTCTCTTCGCTCGCTCCACTTTGCGAGCGGGATCATACTTTTCAAGCCCGAGCTCTGCGAGTTTTTCGAGGAGGGTTTCAGTCGTCATCGATGGGTCGACGTGACCGAGCAGATCTTTGAGTTGATTGAGCTTGTCGCTTAGCTCTTTGGAGATCGAGAAGCTCACTCGAAGACGATCGTGTGAGATCACGTGTTGAGTTTCGCGTTTATCGCGCTCGGGATTTCTGCGCGCGAATTCTTCTTCAACCTCCCGGCGGGATTTACCGATGCAGGTTTCGACGAGTTCGATCTTTGCGTTAAGCGAGTACGGTCTCTCAATCTTTGCTTCCTGATAGAGGAACGTTTGAACGTCGGCCGCGACGCTTAAGCTGAGTTCGCCCGATTCGATCTTCTCTTCAAACTGCGGCATCTCTTGGACGAGTTTCATCGCGTTGATCCGTCTCATGGCTGAGCCTGCGCAATAACCGAAATGCTTCGTCACCATTTCGTAGAAGCTCGGATAACCGCGTTCGAGGAAGATCTTTCGAGCTGAGATTTCCTGAAAGAGTTTGATGATCTTCAGTGTCGACTCACGCTCAAGTTTGATTTCTCTTTCGGCTTCAAAGACGAGTTCGTTGTTCGAGAGTTTCAAGAATCACCTCCGCTAGGGAGGTTGTATCATCGGTTTTAAATTGCAGATTTTCGGGCGATTCGAACATCCCAAAGCTCTTTTAGAGTTGGATCAGAGGCGCACTTATCGAGCGTG
>CAJYIL010000366.1 GCA_913774795.1 Pseudobdellovibrionaceae bacterium | reverse complement strand
ATAACCACATTCAGGACTCGGGCGAGATCTCGGGCTACGAGGTCGCAGGGCCTCGCGACCGCATCGCCCATCCCTGCGCAAGCGAGTGCGCGTGCCTCTCGAAGAAGTTCTCGTCGGCGCTTCGTCACTACGGTTTCACGACGAAGACCGTTCTCTTAAACAAGACGCGCAATTCGACAGGTATCAAACTCCGCGGCGCACGCCCTCAGTACGCAATTCTGAAGGAAGCCGTATTCGATTACCACATGGTGACGATCGTGCGTTTGTTAGGTGGGTGGCGCGTGGTTGACCCCGTCGTGCTTCAATCGGCACGCCTTGAGCCGTTTAAGTTGTGGCAGCACCGGATCGAATCACCAGTCGATATGTCGGTTCGGTAAAACCATGCGTTTTCTTACAGCGGTTCTCATCACGATTCTCACCCAAAGCGCTTTCGCCATCCCAGAAAGTGCTTCGTACTTTCGTGACATCGAAACGAAGGTGAGTCCCTATCTCGCGTCTCGTTTGAAGTATTCGAGTTTCATCGCTCACGACGGAAAACGAATCGTCTTCGCGACGCTGACCCAAGCCAACCCTCGCGGCACGATCGTCATCTCGCCCGGCCGAACCGAATCGATTCTCGGTTTCTCAGAAATGCTCTACGATCTCGCTCAAAAAGGTTTCTCGCTCGCGATCATCGACCACCGCGGCCAAGGCTTCTCTGATCGCATCGTGACGAGCTCAGATGTCGGAACAGTCGGTCGATTTGCCGATTACGACAAGGACTTTGCGAAGTTCGTCACACTCACGACTCAAAGGCCCGGACCCTACTTCTTAATGGCTGACTCGATGGGATCGGCCATCGCACTTAACTACTTGCGTGAGCATCCCAAGACATTCGCAAAAGCTTTGATCGCCGTGCCGATGCTCAAGATTAAGACCGCGCCGCTCCCGTACATGGTCGCGAGCTTTGTTGCGAACACTCTTTGGTTTTTTGGCCGAGGAGAGACTTACATCCCTTCGACAGGACCATTTGATCTCAACCGCAAGTTTTCGGAAAACGATTTCACCGATAGTGAGATGCGCTTCGATCTCGACGTGCGTCTGACCGCCATGCATCCGCAGATCGCCGTAGGTGGCGCGAGTCCGAACTGGGTGATCGAGGCCATGCGAGCGGGTGCCCGAGTTCGCAAGGCCGCTCAAGACATCTCGACGCCCATGATTCTTCTTCAGGCCGGCAACGATTCGTACGTCGACAATGCAGCCGAAGAAAAATTTTGCCAGACGGCGCCTGTCTGCAAGCTCGTCAAATTTTCGAGCGCGAAACACTGGATCTATTATTCGAAAGATAACGTCCGCGATCAGATTTTGATGCTGATCGACAAGTCGTTTACCAAGGAAGTTCGCGGCCCGCGTGATTAAAGAACTTACCGCTGTCGGCAGGGGTTGAGGTTTCGATCACCGTCCAGATGCCTTCAGCGGATTTGCTCGCTTCAAGCGGGGCGGCACGACCGCCCATGTCGGTTTTGACCCAGCCCGGATGAAGCGCGATCGCCGTCAGCCACGACTCATCGACGGCCAATGTCTTCACGAACATGTTCACGGCTGTTTTCGACATGCGATAGGCGTACGCACCGCCGGCCTTGTTGTCGGAGAGCGAGCCCATCAGAGACGAAACCGACGCCACCTTCGCGTTTTTTCCCACTTTCAAGAAGGGGAGCATCGCGCGAGTCATGCGAACAGGCCCGACTGAGTTGATATTCAATGTCTCTAAGAGCATTTGCGACGTCAGCGATTCGATGCCGCCGTTTTGCGAATCGAGATAAACGCCGGCGTTGTTGATCAGGACGTCGATCTCTTTCGTTCGCATGCGCAGAGCTTCAACGAAACTCGAGACGCTGTTGTCGCTTGAGACATCAAGCCCGAAGATTTCGCCATTTTTTCCGAGCGCCGCTTTTAACTCCGTCGCTTCACCCGGGCGCCGAACTCCGCAGAAAACGCGAGCGCCTTTGGCGACCGCCTGTTTCGCAAGTTCGAGACCGATTCCCTTATTCGCACCCGTAATGACAACAACCATGGCGTCGATCAAACGCCCAATAGGCCAAGGCGGTCAACGAGCCGTTTCAATTCCGGTCGTCGGTGTCACGCTTTTGTCATGACGGGTGAAGCCAGGCGACAAACCGTTGCCCGTCACGCAAAGGAGAACTTAAGATGAAGGCCTATGAAAACTCCGGTCCGCATTCCGCAACGCCCTCGCCGTAACCGCGCTCACTCTGCCATCCGCTCTCTCGTCAGAGAAACGCAAATTCAAGCGGGCGACTTGATTTATCCGCTCTTCGTCATGGAAGGCAAAAACAAACGGGTGCCGATCTCTTCGATGAAAGATCAATCGCGTCTTTCGATCGATCTCATCGTCGAAACCGCAGAAGAGTGCGTCGATCTCGGCATCCCCGCAATTGCGCTCTTTCCTGTGATCGATGATGCGAAAAAAGATCGCTTCGCAAAAGAGTCTGCGAATCCGAAAGGCCTTCTTCAGGAGTGTATCTCGACTTTAAAAGCGAAAGTTCCCGGCATCGCGGTGATCGGCGATGTGGCGATGGACCCGTATTCGACCGACGGACACGACGGTCTCGTCGAAGGCGAAGAGATCGTGAATGACGAAACTCTCCCGATCTTGGCGGAGATGTCGATCGCTCAAGCTCGAGCGGGCGCCGACTTCATCGCACCGAGTGACATGATGGACGGCCGTATCGGTTACATTCGTCGCGCACTCGATGATGCCGGCTTCACGAAGACCGGAATCATTTCATACGCCGCAAAGTATGCGTCTTCATTTTACGGTCCGTTTCGCGAAGCTCTCGATTCAGCTCCGCGATCAGGAGACAAAAAGACATACCAGATGGACTTCGCGAATAAGCGTGAAGCGCTTCGCGAGATCGTGCTCGATGCCGAGCAGGGTGCCGACGTGATCATGATCAAACCGGCGCTTGCTTACCTCGATGTTATCGCGGCCGCTCGCTCTCGAGTGAACTTGCCCATCGCCGCCTACCAAGTCAGCGGTGAGTACGCGATGATTCATGCGGCGGCTGAGCGCGGTTGGATCGACGCCGAGAAGGCGATGGAAGAGTCGCTGACATCGATCAAACGAGCCGGCGCGGACATGATCCTCACGTACTTCGCACTCGAAATGGCGCGAAAACTCTCACGCTAATTCGGATTTCAGTTCGTCTTTCGCCGGTTTCGGCGATTTATTTAAAGTGAAAACTGCTAATTAAAGTGGCAGTTTCTCGCGCTTCTCGGTTGGTTTCTGACTTGCAATTTGCTTGGGACAAACCTTGTTGATGCTCAAGAGTGTGTCCTCGCGAAACCAGAAAAGTGCTGTCTTTTCAGTGGCTTCTGTCTCTCACGAACCTCTCCTTCAAAGTCGACTGTGTAAGAGATTTTTGCCGCTCGCGGGGTAAGAATTTCTGCGCCTGAACTGCTTTCGGTAAATGCAGGGAGGGGGGTTATGAAACTTCATTGATCTGTGCTAAGTACCCATTACCAGAGGGTAACGAGCTAGATAGTTTTTTGGGAGGGTGCCTCGCGTGTTGAACAACATGAACGATGTCAGCGGTCTTGATCCGAAAATGATTCCCCAGGATGCCAAGCTTAAAAAAGCGGCGATCTTGGCGACTGAAATGGGCGTTGGCTCGGCGGCTCCTGTCGTCGCTTCTCTCGTTTCGACCGACACCGAAATGGCCGATGACATCGATCTCGATCTCGTCAGCGATATTCTTGAACTCTCCGACGATCAATACCCTCGCTTCACACTCGCGAAAAACAAGGCTCGCTTCCTTCGCATGGTCAGCTGGTACAAGAACAAGCAAGAGTGGCTCGAAGTCGCTCCTCTCTCTGGCGTAACAAAACTCTTCAAGCAACAGACGAAAGAACTCGTCGGTATTCGTTCGAACAAGCTTGATTACGAAATGGAACTCGAGACCGGCACGCTCACTCCTTCGCAGCGCTCGTACCGTCGCGACGAATTGAAGATGTGCAAAGTGCACGAGAAGATGGTCGTGAACCTCATCTCGAAGATGCAGGTTAAAATTAAGTCGGGTCGTCGCTAAAGCGCGAACGCACACCGATCATGTAAAGAAGGCTGCCGAAAGGCGGCCTTTTTTATTTTCGGGCGCGGATGCGCTAGAGTGACCCGAGTGAAAGTGCGCATCGTATATCGAAGTCGAATCGCGAAGATCTTAGGAGTCGGAGGGATCACTCTCTACCCTTACATTCTGATCTCGGGCGATTACGACGAAGTCTTGATGAACCATGAGTTCATTCACATTGCGCAAGTGAGACGAGACGGGTGGCTCCGGTTTTATGCCGGATACCTCTGGGATTGGGTTCGTCTTTCGGTCCGACTTAACAAGCACGCCTATTTCGAATTGCCCGCAGAGATCGAAGCGTTCTCGTCTCAACGTCTCGTGAGACATCCCGCACTCAATGAGACGCGAACTCGTGAAGTGTAACTAACTGAAACATCGTGGGTCGAGGTCCAGGCGCGAAGTTTGCGTCTCAAGTGGTTTCGCGGACTTCGATCGTGGCCCCAAGAAAATCTCAAAATGGGGAAGAATTTTCCTCAGATTCTCAAAGAGACACGCCGATAGGTTCTATGTGAGTCACGAAGTGGCTCGCATGAAGACGTTCGGGACTCGCTCAAGGAGAAACAAAGAGCGAGCGCTAGAGCGTCTATGGACTTCTGAAAACAGAGGTCCCTTACTTTTAAAACGAAGAACCAATAGGGGGTCTTGAAATGGTACGTTCTCAGTTCATCGTCGTCAGTGACGATCAAGCTCTGATCCAAAAGGCACAAGCGTTCGGTCAAATGCACGGTGTGCAAGTGCAAGTTCAATCGCCAGAACAATTCGGTACTGAAATGGCTGACGTTGTTTCGCTTGTTCCGGGTCACGGTGCTGTCACGACAAACGGCGAAGGCGCAAAAGTCCTCCCGTTCCCGGGCCCATCGGCTGATTCACGCCGCGGTGTCGCGACGATCAATCAACTCGAGAGCGTTGCGATTGAAAACGCAATCGCAGCTTTCAAAGGCAACTTGACTGAAGCAGCGAAAGCTCTCGGTATCGGTCGCGCTACGCTGTACCGCAAAGTGAAGCAGTACAACATCGACCCATCGATGGCTCGCAAGAAAAAAGCCGCTTAATTCCAAGCACGCTTTCAAGCGAATTTCAGATGCGAACTCTCTAACGAGGGTTCGCAATTTTTTTTAGAGCGTTTCGACGACGCGTTCGAAGTCATTGAGATCGAGCGTATTCAACAAAACGTCGTCGTTCTCAGGCAACCGCATGATCTTGAGGTCGAGGCTTTTCAGTTCAAAAGTCCGATTAAAGCCAAGACCGACTCCGCCCGCGAGTGCGCCGTCTTGCGGAGCGGCTCCGTAGATGAGAAGACCTTGTTCAAGGGCTTCACCGTATCCGTCTTCAAGAAGAGTTTTGCTTCCTGTCGTCAAAAGACCTGAGTGACCTTCAATACGACCACGTGTCCTGATGACGGCATTGGCTCCGGCACCGAATCCCCACGTCCCCGTCAGACTCGCGACGACGTAGCGTCGACCGTTGGTCGATTGGCAGATCATTGCGCCCAGACCCGCAGCGCCTGAAAGACCGACGGCGAGACCGACTTCGGCAGTGACCGCGCGGCAGACGCGCTTGGGGTGATAAAGCGCCGTCAGAGGAGACGACTTCAAAATTTTTTCGGCTTCGGATTTTTTCATCAACAAATGGGAAAAGTGGCGTGCTTGGAAGCTTGAGCAATCACGGCTCGCTTCATTGAACCACAAATCATAATCATGGCGATCGAGAAGAGCTGCGCCCGTGTAGCGATGTTCGACCCTGTTCCTTGCATACTGGTCGTTGTACGAGCGAGCGTTGCCATACAAAATGCGAGCGTAGCTGAGGCCTTCGCGGCCGCCTTCGCGCCATTCTACGAGACCGCGCAGACATTTCGCGAGAGCAATGCGGTCGATTCGGTTTTGTTCACGTGCCGCGAGCTTTGCGAATGCGGGTTTGGCCTCAAAGATCGATGAAACACACGCGACAATCAGAAGAATTCTTTTGAGCATTGGGGATGTCCTCGAAGGCAGCGGCCTAAATTTTTTAGGAACCACGGCGCTGATAAGCAAGACTTGAGCTCAACTAGAGGAGGCGCTGAGTGGCTTTGATGCGTCATATCTTAGACACAGGCCTGCATTTGTCACCGGAGCCAGTTGTCTCGGGCCGAGTTTTCTCACAGACTCTAAAGCGCAAGTGAAACTGATTTTAAGCGTATTTATCTTTATCGGCGCCGCTCTTGCGTGCATGGGACATATCACGGCTCGCACCGAGATTCGCGCCCTCGACGAGGTGTGCGAGCTCATTCGCGACAATTACTTCAAGCCGAACGAGCCCGATGTTCGAGAGTTCCTGAGAAAGTGCGACGACGTTCCCGCACCTTTCACCTATAAACGCGTGGTCGCGATCGAGCACATCAATGATCGGCTGTCGCAAATTCATTCCTCACACCTGACGCTCTATTCACCCGATGAAAACCGCTGGCTCTGGGAGAACGAAGGGAGCGACACCGGTGTGCGTGCGCGCATGATCGATGGCGAAGTCGTCGTGATCGGGACTCTTGAAGGTTCACCTGCGAGAACCGCGCAACTGAAAGCGGGCGACGTGATCGTCTCGATTAACGGTGAGCAGCCGACAAGTGTTTCTGAAGCTCAATCGACGGCGGGATATTTCAAGATTTCGCGCGGGGATGAGATTTTCCAAACGCAGTTGAAGATGGTCGATCTTCACGAAGATTTGAGTCCCCAACTTATCACCGTCGGCAAAGAAACAGCTCATCTTCGAATTCCCTCGTTTCTTCCGACGAATTTCGAGAAAGATCCGTGGCTCCAGCTGGCCTCTCA
>CAJYIL010000365.1 GCA_913774795.1 Pseudobdellovibrionaceae bacterium | reverse complement strand
TTCCAGGCACCGATGACCAACGTGACGCCAAGGGGTTCGCGATAAATCTGCGCACGGCTCGGAAAATTGTAGAGTGACGTTCGAACCGATTGAGGTTTCATCCACGACTTCAGGTTTTTCAGCGCGTCGTCGAGTTCGGAGAGAATCACGCCTTGTTCGGTCGATTGGCACTCGAAGGAACTTTTGCGCAGATCTCTCCAGAGGGCTGTGAGGATGTCGAATTCGTTTTCTGTGAGAAGCCGACGAAGCGCTCGGAGTTGTTCCATGCGCTCCTCGTAGCCGAACGTCTTTGAGCGAGAAGCGACGCTTAAACGTTCGAACGCCGATTGAAGTTCGGTCGCAAAGTTCGGCGCCATTACGGTTTCACTTCGATCGTGCCGGCCATCGCTGTTCCGTGGATAGAACAGTGATACGGGTATTTGCCGGGCTTCGCGAAGACGACAGGCTTCGATTCTTGGTCTTTTTTGATGAGGCCGGTGTCGAAGGATTTGTTTTCGTCGGCCGTCGCCGAATGATTCGTGTACGCCGTGTTCTTCCAGCGAACGGAGTCGCCCACTTTCACCTCAAGGGTTCTCGGCTCGTACGAAAGACTCTTCATTTGTACGACGTGAGCTGTGCTGGCCGCGTTTGCGAAGGTCGAGATGAGCAGGGCTGAGAAGAGGATTTGAAACCGCATGATTACATCCATTTCATGTACGCGATGAGCGCGCGTTTTTCTTTATCACTTAAGTTTGCACCGTAGTAATGACCACGATCTTCGATGAAGTCAGGGCAAGTGTTCAACTCAAGAAGTTTTGTTTTCACCGCTTCGATGCCGGCCTCGCGACGGCGATCGACGAGCGACGAGAATTTTTGGCGAGGTTCTCCCGCCAAAACGCCCTTCACATAAGCGCCCAGCACATCCGGCAAATATTTTGGATTAAAGCTCATCAAGAGATTCACCGGCGTTCCGGCCGGGAATTCGAGAATCTTCAAGTCCATGTCGTTGAAATCTTCTTTAAGTGAGGGTTTCATGCCGGCGAAGATCGCCGGTAGTGACGTCTTCTGACTAGCGACTTTGATCGATTTCACGCCCAAGCGTTTCTCGGGCCACAAAAGTTTTTCGGCCGCATCATCAAAAGCTTCGATGCGACCCTTCACGGATGGATCGTTCGTAAATTTGCCGAGCGAATTGTTGTGGAAAAACGGCGCCGTCGCCCAAACGCTGACAAGCGTTGGTGTGCGGTAAAAAGCTGCGTGACCTTTGAAATGAATGTCGTATTTGCCCGTGAGTGGGTTGTAGAGGGGGCGTTTCGCACCGGTCTTCGGATCGATGTCGGTGAATTCGACGATCGGCGCTCGTTCGTCTTTGTAAGTTTGCGACGACATTTGCCCCCACGTCCACCCAGCCATCGCGTTCGTTCCCGAGGCGCGCTGAATGTTCGTTCCGAGCTCAAGGGCGGAGTGACGAGCGTCGTCCGAGAGATAATTGTCTTTCAAGAAATCGGGACTTGCGACCAACTCGCGCCACGCTTTTTTGGCCGCCGCGGGATCTGTCGGCATCGGGTTTGGAGATTTCGAGGAGTGGCAAGAGGCGCAGTTGTCTGCGAAAACGCGTTTTCCTTCGGTGAGGAGAATCTGATCCTCTGACAAGAATGCTTTCCCGCCCTCCGCATCTTTCAGTGGGAAGGAGTCGTAAGACATCAGGAACGTCGCCATATTTGGCATGCGAAGTTCAGTCTGCATCCAAGGTGAGTTCGGGTCTTTGCGTTCTTTTCCGATCAAGTCGAATTCTTTAGGCGTGAAGCCGTTTAAAACCGAACGTCTTAAATTGAAAATGTCGATCGGGAGCGAGTCGTACCAGCTCTGGTGCTGCATGCCTTCATTCACGTAAACACGAACCGATGCCATCAAAACACCCATCGAGTCGGCGCCATCCGTGAGAATGTGCGGCACTTTCAACGTCGGGTGCTCCGGAGTTCCTCCGAGAGCGCCCGTGAAGTTATCGTCCTTCAAGCCAACGTGTTTGTACATCGAGCGAATCAGATCGGCTTGTGCCGGCGTGATGTTTTCGACGTGCGCAACTTTCAATCGATCACGAAGTCTCAAGATCGAATTGATATTGGTTGGATTGTTGATGAAGTCATACGGGAAGCGAGACGTTTCGCTTGTTCCGGGCTCTTGCGTATCGAGGTAATGATAAACCATCGAGTCATCTTTTTGCGCGAGACCGAAAGCCATCCCCTCTCTGAGATAGTTGTTGCCCATCGATGAGGTGAGGTTGGCCCACGTCGGCTCCTCGGGATCTTTGGGTGGATGCTGAGGATCAAAACTGATGTGGCAAAAGATGCACGCCATTCCCACTTTGTAAGGGGGCTCCATGTAGGGCTCGGTGCCCGCGAGATATTTTTTTGCATCCCACTTCGCCGGATCAAACTTTTCGTTTTTGAAAAGCTGCAGACCGATGACACCACTCGAAAAACCGAACACATCGGGATTCCAGGAGAGTGAGCCGTCTTTCATGCGGTCGATGTTGAGACCGAACTGATCAGGCTTGGTTGCGGCAACCGCGTCGGGATCGTTAATCAGCCCGAGAGTTTTGAAACGTTGATTTCTTGGCACGAGCTCGAGAATGCGGAGAAGATCGAGGCGGAGATTCGTAAAATTATGTGCGCTGCTTGTGAGAGCGGCGACGTCTTGCCAAAAGCCAGGGTTGTCGACGCCGACCCACCAGTGCCAAGTGTCCATACCGTCTCCAACAGCTTCGGGCGAAAGTCCTTCCTTCGCGCCGATTTTCATTTGGCGAGCGCGGTAGTCGGCGTAGGTCATCTCACCGTTTTGAACCGGACGACCGAATTCGTAATCCCACTTGGCATTAACGACCGGATCTTTTCGATTGGACGTGAGTTGCGTCGGTCGCTTCATCCAGTAAAGAGCGCCCGAGACCAAAAGAACGATGATGACAGCGAGTGAGAGAAGCCAAACTAGCGAACGACGCATGAAGAACTCCGTTAAGCGTTGCCTCAGAGAATTATCATTTTCGCGGGCTTTCGATCAATTGACGCCGCTTGAATTGCACATCCGTTTCGATATCGACACGGATGATTCTCGAAAGGGCGTTCTTGCCCATTGCTCAAAGACCCGCTTAGATGCGTTATGCATAGCTACAAAATCCTACTAGTTTGGACTGTCGTATTCTTCGCGCCTCCGGTTTGGGCCGATGTCGATTTGAGCTACTCCATTTCGAGCCGCAATGTTTACGTGCTCGACGGGTCCGTGTCGGAGAAAATCGGCATGGGTCGAGAGATTTTTGGAGGTGAGTTGAAGGGGGCCGGCCGCGCAGGTCGTGTGGCACCTTATGGTCTCGAAGCCAACTACATCACAAATCGATCGCACCCGGTCGCCGTTGTTTTTAAAACTCGCGCCGCACCATGGGCCATCCAGCCAACTCCTACGAGCGATTCGGTCGACGGGTGGGATTTTCAAATTCAACCTGCGTT
>CAJYIL010000364.1 GCA_913774795.1 Pseudobdellovibrionaceae bacterium | reverse complement strand
CCGATTTGAATTCCGTAGACCGAACGCGCTTTATTGAAAAGCCCAGCCTGTAAACCCGCGACCGTCATATTCGGCGAAAGGTTCACCAACCCCAATCCAAGGCCGACAAGTGATGACTCCGCGTCGTTCTTGTTGAACAGCGCAAACTGCACGACGTAGATGTTCGTTTTTTGTACGTTCAAGTTCGCGCCGATCGCTCCTTGAGCCAGAAGGATCGTGGTGTTGCCGTAGGTTTGGTTAAAGCCGCCCGCTAGCGCGAGACCGACAAAACGCTGGTTGGTGATGTTGCCGAGAAGGCCCAAGTCGATCCCGTAAACGTCTCGGTGATTTCCCCAAAGAGCGCTCGCGCGAAGCCCCGTCACCGAATACTCAGAGGAAGGAAACTGCACAGGTGGAATGATATTAATCGACAGCGGCGTATTGAAGGCTTGCGCTTGAGGAGCAACGATCGAGAGAAGAAGTGCGATGAAGAGTGTTTTCATATGTGTTCATCGTAGCGTCGACCGATGCTGAAGCGAAACCCAGCTCACGACCTTCGTCGAAGGCGTACGAGAAGATCTAACAATTGGCCTGAATGAATTCGATCTCACGAGTGCATCAGGCTCTGAAGCGACTCGATAGGGCGAGGCGCCATGAGCGATTGGTTGCCGGCGAGCGCGCGTGAAAAAGCGTCGAGAATCGTTTTGATATCCTCGCTCGAGACCACGAGTGAAGGGATGACGAACATCGTCGAGGGAGAAACGGGCGAGCACGAAGCTAAAACCCCGAACTGCGAAAGATCGCGGCTCATTTGAGGACCGAGTTCGTCATTGGCAAAGTCGATCGCGACCAGAAGCCCGCATGCGCGAACGGAACGAACGACGGCATCGTACTTTTCTGCAAACTTTTGCAAGCCCCGAGTCAGTTCTGCTCCTCGGGCCTCGGCGTGGCTGCCGAGACGATGCTGGTGGATCCAATCGATCGTCGATAGGCCGATGACACAAGCCAAGTCGCTCCCTGCAAAGGTCGAAAGATGGCTGAACGGATGTTGCTCCCAGAACTTTAAATACTCTTTACGATATACAGCGGCGGCGAAAGGATAAAGCCCGCCACCGAGCGCCTTCCCCAGGGTCATGATGTCGGGCACGACACCGGGGCCGTAGATGTCGAGAGCAAACGTTTTTCCGCAGCGACCGAAGCCGGTTTCGTGTTCATCGAGGATCATTAAGGAGCCGTTTTTATCGCAGAGATCGCGAACACGCTGAAGGTAATGGCTCGGCGGCGTTCTCACGCCGGCCCACGTCTGCACGGTTTCCAGAATCACGCACGCGACGTCCTCTCCCATTTCGGCTTCGAGGGCGTCGGCATCGCCGAACTCGACAAATGTGATGTTTGGAATGAGCGGCTCGAACGGTTGGCGAAAACGCGCATCTCCGCTCGCCGAAGCCGCAAAGCCTGTTGAGCCGAGATAGCTGCCATCCATTGCGATCACGCGCGGCCGACGCGTGATCGCCCGCGAAAGCTTGAGAGCAAAGTCGTTCACTTCGCCGCCACTCACTCCATAGGCGACGGCTCGGAGAGCGCCTCCAGGGGAGAGTTCGCCCAAACGGTGCGCCAATTGAACCCGAGGCTCGGAGAAGAATAACGAGTTACCGACGTCATACTCTTTCAGCGCGGCACACAGGACATCGATTAACTCGGGATTGCGACGACCCACGTTGAACACCGAAGTCTCCTGACGACAATCGATGTAGCGTGTTCCCGACTGATCCCAAACATAAGCGCCTTCTCGGCGGCTCTCGATGATGCCGAGGCCGGCGTCGCGCATTTCCCGAGCTTGAGACGGATTGATGAGCGCCGCATGCTGATCCAAGAGTTTCTCTTGTCGCTCATTTGTCGTGATCACGTCCGCCTCCTTGCCGCCAGAATAGCTCGATTCAGCGAAAACGAAACCGGTGTGGATGGAACGCCACCAAACCACTACGAATTCAAAAGCGCGATGAGCTCAGGCCCGTAGGTCTCTGTTCTTTTCGCGCCGAAACCTTTTAATTCCCGCAAACTTTCGGTTGTTTTAGGGGCGCCCGAAGCTACGTCCAGCAGCGTGCGGTTCGAGAGAACGCGGTAGGCCGGCACACCCTCGCGTGAAGCCCGCGCCCGGCGCCACTCTCGCAGGCGATCGATGCGAGATTGCGTTGGGGCATCGTTGGACGCGAGTGCCTCCGTCAAAAGCACGTACCCGAGCACCGCAAGAATGGAGCGGGTTTCAAGGGGCGTATACCCAAGTTCTTTTTCGCAAAAAAGACGGGTGGTTCGCGAGCCCATTTGGAGTTCGCGAAGATCGCGAATCACTTTTTCGCGCGCCGCGATCTCTTCGAGGCGAGAGTTGATGAGTTGAGATTTGAGTGAGTCGGTCATGACCTTGGCCTTTCGTTCTGGCAGATGAGTCTGCGCAGCGATGGCCATTGCATGAGAGCGTGCCAATCAGAAAGCCACCTCAACAGAGGCGGCTCACATCAACAGACGAGAACCGGACATCAGTCTCCGAAGTCGACTGATCGTGTGAACGTCGAAAGTTTTCCGGCACCGCGAGCGTAGGCGAGGTTGTGGTCGGCCGTGAGTTGCGCTTTGATGCGGGCGACAGAGCCGAGCGCGGCGTACTGCTGGGTTTGCTTCAGCGCCGCGAACGCGAGAGGAACTTTAATCTCAACGACAGCGTCATTGGGCCCATAAGCTGCGATTGTACGCCCCGTGCGTGAATCGAGAACATTGATCTCACGATCGATTGTAAACTGAATTTCGATCGGCTTCGTTGAGGTCACCGCACCCGACGTCATGGCATCAGCAGATGGTGAGATGTAAAGCGAATACGAATCACGCACGTAAGCCGTTTTCGCAAACAACGGGAGTGAAGAGCCGACTCTCGTGTAGGTAGACATGAGAGCCGAAATGAATCCATCGATCACCGATGCCGGAATTTTAGGATTTTCGGTCTTCCATCGAGCCGACATGGCGCGGGCTCCGAGAACAAACGCCGTTCGATTTTGAAGAGCGTCCGCATCTGCGTCTGAGATTAAAAGTCGGGGTTTGACCACCACGCCGTCATATTCAGGGTGATCGATTTTCAATTCCAGAAACGAGCGGCCATCGGTAATGCCAGCAGCACGCATATCGCCGCCGGCAACCGCGTCGGAATAATACTTGCGGAGACGGAACTTCGCCGACTTGCGAACGCCATTCACCGTGAAGACGATCGGTGTCGCGTACTGAGTGACCGTCATGTTCTTTCGGCCCTCTTCTTTTTTATCGCGCAAGACAAACGCGTCGCCGAACTCCGTGGACAATCGGGTCAGCTCACGGTCGATTGTTTCCCGCGAGACGACGTATTTATCTTCTCGTCTTAACGAGGTCGTCGATCCCGCACCGAGATGGGTCTCGAACGACAAAAGCGTTCTCGCTAGCTGAGGCGATGCATCGATTCGGACCGATGCCTTCGGAGCAAAGAGATCGGCGCAAACGGGACCACCGGCGAAGGCCGGCGTCGCAACAAATAATGTCAGAGCCAAAACAAAGCGCGAGACCACAGTTTAACTCCTGAAAATCAGAACCAAGTATCAAACATCGTGTACAGATCAACGGCGGTGACGGGAGCGTAAATCAAATACTTCAAACTTGAAGAGCGAGGCGTACCGATGCGGCCGAAGGCGGGTGTGCCTTCGGGCAGGTTCACGGCATTCGGTGTCGGGACCGTAATGAGGTTTCGCGAATAGAAGTTCCGTTCGCCCGCGAGGCGGTTGAGCGCCCCGAGAATCGCGGGATTGTAAAAACCGTTGCGATCCAGAAAGACTGCTTTGCGAATGACTTCGGCGAGTTTCGCGATTCTCTTTTCAAGCCTCGACTCCTTGGCGGCCTTCGCCACTTCGCGAACGTAGTCTTTCGCATGATCGATAACGACGTCTTCAGCATGGGTGCGATCCGAACCTTTGCGCCAGGCATCGATCTGCGCTCGGGAGACGCGAGTCGAAGCCGAGAGCGCAGTCCAGAATTGCTCCGGTGTTGCGGCGAGAATGCGTTTCATCCCTTCGACGTTGAAGGTCGTGCTCGATTGCGTCAGGGTGTTGCCCCAGTTTCCGTTCGTCGTATAGCCGAGCGATCGCCGCGTCTACCTTTGCACGCGAAAGAGTCTCGCCGTCGAAATAGGTCGCGCGAATCTGCTGCTCGTAGGCTGGTGAGCAGACCGACGATTTTGCATTTGCAGAGACCGTCGCGAGCGCGACAGCAACGAAAAGAAAGCCTGCAAGAGGGCGCATGGTCATGACAAATCCTGTCTTGAAAAAGACGAACGACTTTGGGGTCACCATCTTTATGCGATCTTGAGACCAGTCCGAGCTGCAACCTGGTTAACTGGAGCTGTATCTGACATGTAAACAGTTTGGCCAGAGCCGCAAATTGATCGTTCGTTCCCTAGAGTGACGAGACCTAGGATAAAGCCTTAGAATCTCGAAAGGATTCGAAAACCTTGTGAGATTTCGCGACCGCGTTCGGCGTTCGTTATTCGCATTCCCGCAGTTAGCGCTTGAGTCGGCGCGTGATCATTTTCGTTTCTTCGACTCGCAGTAGGGTCGTCGTCATCAGATAAACAAGACCGAATACGCCCAAAACGAAGAGAGGCTGCAGATTGTAGTGAAACGCGCGCGTTTCGGCTGGCAAAACGCGCTCGGCCGCCAGTGCGGCCGCAGCTCCGAGGAGGGCCGCGCCCCAGATTTTCGAGACGAAGCTGAAAGGAATCGCGCTGTCTCCGATTCGCTCGCGGAGTTTGG
>CAJYIL010000363.1 GCA_913774795.1 Pseudobdellovibrionaceae bacterium | reverse complement strand
GAGTTGCACCGCGAGAAAGGCTGTGTCAAGCAGTCGAAGATTCGCTCCGACAAACGAGTGGAAGCCGAGCACGGTTTCGTCTTCGGCCAGGCTCGAAGCCGTTACTCCGTTCACTCCGCCGGTGAATGTTCCGTAAGACTGCATCAATCCCGCTCCGCCAAAAAGCGAAACAGCACCTACACTCATGCCCCCAACGAGATCAGTCCCGTAAGTGCGGGTGATAATCAAGTTTGAGATATTCGATGAATTCGCGTGAACAAGAAGGGAGGCGCTGAACGGAAGAAGCTGACCCTGGTAAAAGCCCCATCGAACGAGCCCGCCGAATTGCGTGAGTTCATCGACTCGGCGGTAAGGCGTAAATTGGACGAACAAATCGAGGTTATTGTAGACCCCTTTACCGATCGTGAGCTTCGGGTAGGTGATATCTTCTTGCGGAGACGAAAGCTTCGAACCTAAACGAGAAATCGTGTCGGTCGGAAGATTCTCCAGTGAAAGGCCAAGTTCGAATCCCGCGTATCCGCCGAGAGGATAAGGGTCGGAGAGAATTTTTTCGCCCATCCCGAGGCCGATGATTCGCAGCGCCTGCTCGCGGTCGCCGTGAGTGAGGCCCGTGGGCAATTGCAACGTCGCCTGCGAAACGCTCGCCGTGATCAAAACGAAAAGAAAAAGCCCACGCTGAAACATGGGCTCTATCGTCTTGGTTGGGAGGGCCTCAGGGCAAGACTTAGTTTGAAACGACCGTTGAAGTCGTTGGACTGATTGATGTGAGCATCGCGTTGATCGAATCGGCCATGATGCGCGATGTGCTACGAACACCCGAGTCGACGCCGGTTTGGCTCGCAGTGATTAAGTTCGCCACGATCGCTTCGTAAATTTTGACAACCGACGAGGCTGGCGCGCGGGTGACCACTGGAGTCGCGGAAGTTGGTGTCCCGATCGTCGCCGCCGTGGATTCAGGAGTCGAAGTTGTCGCTGCAGCTGCTTGGCGAAGGTTCGGGAGCGAGCGTTGAATGATCGTGATCGCGTTGTTCGCGGCGACCGCATCTTTCGATAAAACAGCTTCACCAACCATGCGTACGTATTCAACGCGAGCATACTGATTCATGTACGCGGTCGCTTGCTTTTTCACTTTATCGGTAAACTCAGGCTCGTTCGCGATATTCGCAAGGTATTCGAAGCTCGTCACGTGCATCACCGAACCTAGCGCCATCGTGCCGAATTCTTGCAGGCGTTGGTCGAGGGTCATCAACTTTTCGCAGACCGGAAAGAAGACATCCGCTTTCACGCTGTTCACTTGCGCGAGCTGGATAAACTTGTTTGTCTTCTCAAGGCTTGGCGAAACCGTTAAGTAGGCGATCCATTCTTCGATGGTCTCTGGCGTTTTGTTTGGATCGACTTGATTCGGTGTCGAATACGTCGTCAAACCGCCCGAAGAAACGATCGCGCGCGGATCGTCTTTCGGCTTGGAATCTTCTTCGTCATCGTTTGCGGCCTGATCGCCAGGAGTCGCTTCTTCAGTCGATGTGTCGCCGGCTTTTTTCTTCTTCTTTTTCTTTTTCTTCTTTTTGGCTTCGTCTTCTTTTTTCTTCTTTTCGTCAGCGGCTTTTTTCTCCGCTGCTTTTTTTGCTTCTTCCGCTTTCGCGTCTGGTTTTACAGGTTCAGTCGGCGCGACTTCGGTGACGGTCTTCGTTGTATCAAGACCCGCAAGGCGTTCAGGTTGAGCATGACGTTTAATTGCGCGGCGGAAAAACGAGGGGCGATATTTCGCCGAGCCTTCGTTCATCAACGCTTCGATGCGCGCAAGGCGATCGGTGCGTCCGCCTTCGGTGGAGGCTTTCTTCGTTGAAGCGGCACCATAGATGGTGAGAGCCGCCATGGCTCCTAATCCAGCGAAGAGAATTTGCTTGGCGCGTTCCATACGGCCTCCCTGACAGCCTCTATCGCAGGAATCGCGCCGCGGGCCCGCGAAGCTAAGTGCCCAGGATTCGTTCACTTTTCGGAATTGGAGTGGGTGGAGGGGGTGGCTAGGTTTTGGACAGGCGTTCGCGAGGGTCCGAAAAGTCGTGCTTTTCCGTGGCCTTAGCTCCTATAGTTTTCTGAACAGTCATGAGTGACCAAACGGGCGACCTTCTAAAATCGACAAAAGCTGGGGACTTGCGTGCGTTTGCGAAGCTCCTGACTGCTCTTGAGCGGCAGGGGCCGGGTGCATTGAAGCGGCATCCGGATCTTTTGAAGCCTGCCCACCAGGCCTTTCGGTTCGGAATTACCGGGCCGCCCGGAGCTGGTAAATCGACTTTGATTGGTCGGTTGATCGGCCTGCTGCGAGCACAAGGTCTTCGTGTCGGCGTGATCGCCGTCGATCCTTCTTCGCCGTTTACGAAAGGCGCGATCCTCGGAGACCGCATTCGTTACACCGAACACTTCGGTGATGCGGGCGTGTTCATTCGCTCGCTTGGGTCACGTGGTTCGCTCGGAGGACTTTCGTCGTCGGCC
>CAJYIL010000362.1 GCA_913774795.1 Pseudobdellovibrionaceae bacterium | reverse complement strand
AGCGCAGGAGGAGTGTAAGCCTGCGCGTGAACGAGCGAGATGAGAAGTGCCGAGAGAATTGAGAGCAAAGCTTACTTCGTTTCGCCGCCGCCGAAGTCAACTTTCGGAGCGTCTTGAAGGTTCGCTGGCTGATCTGCTCCCCACTGCGGCATTGGCGAGTAGTGGAACATCAGTGAGTTCGTGAGGCTCGTCGGAAAAACCGTGACGAGATTATTGAACGATTGAATCTCTTGAATGTAACGCTGACGCGCGACAGTGATGCGATTTTCAGTGCCTTCCATTTGCGCTGAGAGATCACGGAAGTTTTCGTTCGACTTCAGATCAGGATAATTCTCCGTGATCGACAAAAGTTTTCCGAGCGCTTGGCTCAACTGACCTTGCGCGTTCGCGTACGCGCTCACTTGTTCAGGCGTGGCCTTTGATGGATCAAGCGTGATGCTGGTCGCTTTTGCGCGAGCCTCGGTGACTTGCGTGAGAACGGTCGCCTCTTGTTTCGCGTAACCTTTTACGACGTTCACGAGATTCGGAATGAGATCGTTTCGGCGCTTGTATTGGTTCGTCAACTCAGCAAGGGCCGCGTCGACCGAGTTCTTCTGCGTCGGAATGCTTTGAACACCGCATCCGCTAAGAGTCGCGGCGGCTGAGAAAGCGATAAGAACTGTAACGATAAACTTCTTCACGATGAAAGGACCTCCGTCATTGCGAAGGATATTATCGCGGCTTTCGGTTTGCTGAAAAGGTTTGGCTTAAGTTGACACGCCTCGTGGCGGCGTGAAGAGTTGATCACAATCCTTTTAGAGTCGGATTGACGGAGGTGGTCCATGGTTGAAATGTCTTGCGTTTACGTTGGTGAAAAGCGTTGCGAACTCACGCACGCGCCCTCGGGTTCGGTGATCGAAACCGATGCTCCTCGCGACAACAACGGTCTCGGCGCGAAGTTCTCGCCGACCGATCTTGTCGGTGCCGCTCTTGCTTCGTGCATCCTGACAACGATGGCGATCAT
>CAJYIL010000361.1 GCA_913774795.1 Pseudobdellovibrionaceae bacterium | reverse complement strand
CACGCATTCGTTCGTTTCGAGCGCGTCGAAGACGCGACAGAACCTGCCGGCGAACGTTTTGTCGCGTGGATGAAAACCGATCACCCGTGTTTGAAGCTGGCCGCCCCGTTTTTCAAGCGCCGGTTTGGCGATCGATCTTTTTCGATCTTTACACCCTACGAGTCAGCGCACTGGGATCGCCAAGAGCTGACTTACGGCGAAGGAGCGGCAACGCCTCCCTCGCGCGGTGAATCGATGGACGATCTCTGGAAGGGTTACTACAAATCGACGTTCAATCCCGCACGCATCAATATTCCGATGATGAAAAAGGAATTGCCGGTGCGTTACTGGAACGCGCTGCCTGAGGCCGAGATTATTCGCGATCTTATTCAAGAAGCGCCCGAGCGTTTGAAGAAGATGGCCGCGAACCAAAACGTGCGCGCCACCCCGCCCGAAACGACGGATTTAGCTGTTTTAGATGAAGCGCTAAAAAAATGTACGGCCTGCCCGCTTTACAAATCGGCGACTCATTCGGTGATGGGCGAAGGCCCGACCCGAGCGCGCATTATGATCGTCGGCGAACAGCCCGGCGATAACGAAGATCTCGAGGGTAAACCGTTTATCGGGCCGGCCGGTCAACTCCTCGACCGAATCATGCATCAACTGGGCTTCGACCGCTCGCAAGTTTACGTGACGAATGCCGTAAAACACTTCAAGTGGAAGGCGGTGCCGGGTTCGAAGACGCGTCTTCACCAACGCGCTTCAGGCGCCGAGATGCATGCGTGTAAGCCTTGGCTTGAGCGCGAGATCGAAGCCATCCGTCCCGACGTGATCGTGTGCTTGGGTGCAACGGCCGCGCAAACGATCTTTGGCCGCGTGTGCAAGATCAGTGAGTTCAAAGACCGCGTGATCACCGATAACCCGTATGCTCCGCACGTGGTCGTGAGCTATCACCCCTCGGCGGTTTTGCGCGCGATGGATGAGTCCGAAAAGTCGAACATGGAAACGTCGATCGCGCGTGCACTGGAAGTTGCGCAGGCGATTGCGAGCGAGAAGAATTAAGATTTCGCTTGAGCGAGTCCGAGTCGCAGCGATTCGATCATCATCGTCTGGTACGATCGACATGAGGAGAGGGATTTCGGTCAGGTCAGCAAACTTGAG
>CAJYIL010000360.1 GCA_913774795.1 Pseudobdellovibrionaceae bacterium | reverse complement strand
ACGCGAGTGGCGATTGAACGTCGAGCTTTTAAATTACCGTGAGCGTCTTGCACCGCGCGCCTCGATCTTGTTTCTTTATCCTTCGGCGCAAGTGGCGCATCCGATTCCGGGACTTCGGGCCTCCGATCACGTCCTCATCTTTCCGTGTCCGCGAAAACAACTTCTCGCTCTCATCACACCGGTGGAGAGCGCCGCGACCGAGCGACCGATCGCCACTGCTACTCTCGAGCTGATCGGTCACCGCTCCGCTGCTCTCTTAGATGGAGACGAGTTTCATCTGACAAAGAGCGAATTTAGATTGTTGAGCGCGCTTGCCGATCAAATTGGCCAACTCGTGGAGTTCGCGGATCTCGCCGGGCTGGTTGGAGCGTCAAGAACCTCGAAGACGGGAAATGTGCGCACCTACATCAGCCAACTTCGCGCCAAACATCCCCGCTTGCGGAGCGCAATAGTCGCCGTCGAAGGATATGGATTTCGATTGATGAACGTGAACATCGTGCGGAGCTTGAACGCACAACCCTGACCGAAGCTGAATTTGTGTAGGTTCGTACACATCAACGAGTTAGCGAACCGAGGTCGCGTTCGTGAGGTCTAGTTCGACGGATTTGGTAGTGTCACTCCCCGAACCCTCGTAACATGAGAGCATGTACCTCATTAAGTCGTACCTCGAAAACAGTGATCCCGAAAACCTCATCGACCAGTGCACGCGTTTACTTGGAAATCAGCCGCCGTCGTCTCCGACTTTGAGTCTCGAAGATCAGGTGGCCGAAGCGAAGGCATTTTCAACTGGAGCCGCCGACCTGATCGCTCGAATTACCGACGAGATTCGCACGCTCTCGGGTCAGACCGATCCTGATTCTTTACGTCGCGTCTCGGGACTTCTGCGACTCCAAACAAAACTCACCCTCGCGATGGGTAAGACCCTTCGCTTCGTGAGCCAACAAATGCGCGCCGAGATCGAAAACGCCCGCACGCGTCTTCAGCTCAACGCTTAATTCGTTTCGAGTGCCTCCGTCACTCGGCGACCGCCACGCCTCTCTCGATCCCCGCAGCTAAATAGAATTTTGCGGTTTATGGCCACGGCCTCTTCCTGAAGCTCCCGCCAGCGCCGGAGCGGAAAACTGATAAACAAACGAGGTTGTTAAAGGGCACGAGCCGCTTAGATTGGGCCCCAGCGCGAAAGCGATGGAGGTAAGCAGCCAACTTCGCAACGAAGCGTGCGAGCGATCGCGAGCAAAGCTGAGTGAAGAAGTTGGAGGTGGCTCCGGCTCTTAAGCTATTTCAAGCACTTAGCCGGTCGGTCCACCTTATTGCCCTCGATTTCCGGCTCTCTTCTAACGCTGAAACAGGTCGACGACTCGGCCCATCACCTCTCTCTCAGGCAGAAGCTTAAGGCCCTTGGTGGCACCCTTCACTTCGATCCCTGAGAGCCGGATGTAGCGCTGCATGGTCTTTAAA
>CAJYIL010000359.1 GCA_913774795.1 Pseudobdellovibrionaceae bacterium | reverse complement strand
GTAACCGTTTTCGGTCACCATCAACACATTCGCTTTCGAGTTTTTGTCGAAAATCTCGAGCCCCACGACAACGTCGTCTTTTCCGAGACGAACACCGCGTGTTCCGCGCGCCGTACGGCCCATCGGGCGAACATCGCCTTCGTCGAAACGAATCGACATGCCCTCGCGGGTTGCGATGAAGATATCTGATTTTCCGTTGGAGATTTTGCAGTCGAGAACTTTGTCATCAAGGTCTGTCGTCAACGCGATGATGCCTTTTTGCATGACGTTCGAGAACGCGTTGAGCGGCGTCTTCTTGATCACACCTTGTTCCGTGACCATCACAACGAATTTGTCGTCAGAGAAAGCCTCAACCGGCAAGACCGCCTGAACATGCTCGCCCGCTCCGAGCGAGAGAACGTTCGCAATCGATTTGCCTTTGCCCGTGCGAGACGTGAGCGGAAGACGGTGAACCTTGACCCAGAAGAGTTTGCCTTTGTCGGTAAAGCACAAAAGCCAAGTCTTGGTATCGACAACGAAGATCTCGGAGACAAAGTCGCCGTCTTTCGTTTCGCTACCCATGAGGCCTTTACCGCCGCGTGATTGAACGCGGTATTCATCGAGCGCAACACGCTTGATCGTGCCCGAGTTATTCAACACAACGACCATGGCTTCCGAAGCGATCAAGTCTTCATCTTCGATATCAGCCGTATCGCCTGAGATTTTCGAACGGCGTTCATCACCGTACTTATCGCGAATCTCTTCAAGCTCGCCGACGATGATCGCGTAGATCTTTTGAACGTCGCTCAAAACGTCTTTCAAGTACGCGACGTACGTTTCGAGCTCGGCGATTTCGTCCATGATCTTTTGGCGCTCGAGACCCGTGAGTCGAGCGAGGCGCATTTCGAGAATGGCGGTCGCTTGACGATCGGAGAACTGGAAGCGCTCCATCAAGTTCGCTTTTGCGACTGCGACTTCTTTCGATTCGCGAATCGTCGTAACGACTTCGTCGATCAAATCGAGAGCGCGGCGTAAACCTTCGAGGATATGAAGACGAGCTTCTGCTTTTTTGAGTTCGAAAATACAGCGCTTCGTAACGACGTCTTTACGGTGCTCGATGAAAGCTTCGAGAACACCTTTGAGGTCGAACGTGCGCGGTTGATTGCGGCTGTCGAGGGCGAGCAAGCGAATACCGAAAGAAACCGAGAGTTGCGTGAATTTCATCAAGCGGTTCAAAACGACCGACGCGTTTTCGTTTCGCTTGAGTTTAATTACGATGCGCATACCTTCACGCGACGATTCATCGCGAATGTCCGAGATGCCTTCGACTTTTTTATCGCGAACAAGGTCAGCCATCGTTTCGATAAGCTTCGCTTTGTTCACTTGGTAAGGAAGTTCGGTGACGATGATCTCTTCATGATCTTTCAGCGTGACGATCTCGGTGACCGCTTGAAGCTGAATGATGCCCGCGCCTTTTTTGTACGCCGAGATAATTCCCGCTCGGCCTGCGATCACACCCGCTGTCGGAAAATCTGGTCCCGGGATGTGCTCCATCAAATCATCGACCGACGCATCCGGATTCTTGATCAAATGAATACAGCCGTTGATGACTTCGGTGAGGTTGTGCGGAGGAATGTTTGTCGCCATACCGACGGCGATCCCCGTTGAACCGTTTACGAGAAGGTTCGGGAATTTCGCCGGCATAATCGTCGGCATCGTTAACGAGTCGTCGTAGTTAGGTCCGAACGGAACCGTCTCTTTATCGAGGTCTTCAAGCAAAGCCTCTGCGAGACGAGTCATACGAACTTCGGTGTAACGTTGAGCGGCCGGAGAATCTCCGTCGATCGAACCGAAGTTCCCTTGGCCGTCGACCAATGGGTAACGAAGCGAGAAATCCTGCGCCATACGAACGATCGTGTCGTAAGCCGCCACGTCACCGTGCGGGTGATACTTACCGATCACGTCACCGACGACACGAGCCGATTTTTTGTACGGCTTATCGTGCGTGTTGCCGAGTTCGTACATCGCGTAAAGCACGCGGCGGTGAACCGGTTTCAAACCGTCACGCACATCAGGCAATGCACGGCCGACAATGACGCTCATCGAATACTGGAGGTAGGCCTCCTGCATTTCTTTGTTGATATCGACGTTCGAAACGCCGCGGCCGCCTGAATCGTTTGGGCCGCCCGGGCCGCCGCTTGCTGGAACTGGTGTGTTATCTTCTGCCATCGTTCAATCCCTTAAACTTTTAAACGTCGAGCTCGCGAACCAAGAGAGCGTTGTCTTCGATGAATTTGCGTCGCGGTTCGACTTGTTCACCCATCAAGACCGAGAAAGTTTCATCGGCCGCGATGGCATCGTCGATCGTGATACGCAAAAGCGAACGATTCTCTGGATTCAGAGTCGTTTCCCAGAGCTGCTCTGGGTTCATCTCGCCGAGACCCTTGTATCGCTGGATGTAGTTTCCTTTTTTCGAATCTTCGAGAACGTGCGTGACGAACTCGCCGTGATTCGTGAACTCGTGAATCTCCTTCGACTGTGATCCTTTCGGAGGACCCAACTTGATCGGAAGAGGAAGAGTCTTCGTAAAACGCTTCCAGAGATTCGAGAGCTCTCCCCACTCCGAAGACTGCGCCGTCGAGAAACCGAACGTCGTAGTCATCTGGTGACCGTAACGAGT
>CAJYIL010000358.1 GCA_913774795.1 Pseudobdellovibrionaceae bacterium | reverse complement strand
CTGACGTAAAACGAAAGCTTATCGACATTCGCGGCGACCGTGCAAAAGGCGGCGACAACGCCGGAGATTTCTATCACTTCTTCGGAATGATCCAGATGCGGCTCGCGTATGGTCGCATCACGAAATTCGCGTACGAGAACTTTCCTGCAGTTTCGAAACAGCCTCAAGACGGCGACGCTGTCGATCGTCTCGAAGTTCGTAACGACCTTTACGGAATTGAGGTGGGTGCGGCACTGAGTTCTCACCTCGGTGACGAAACGCCGTCGAAGGATTTCTGTAAAATGAGCGTCTTCTCGTACTCGAAGTGACGTTAGGCCTTGATCTCAAACTTCCCGAAGATCGGAACTTGAAAACGAGCGGCCACAACTTTGCGCTGCTCAACATCCCAGTCGAATTCGAACGGGGTGCGCTGACCCCAAGCCAGCTGCTGAAACGCCTCTTCATCGAGCGCACGAGGCACGCTGATCAATCGACCCTCATATGTTTCAACCCGGAAGTCATACTTCGTTCGCGCAAGGGCATCAGCCGCGGGCCCGATCCGCATCAGGCGCAGCGCCTGTACCTTCCGGCCGACCATAATGTGGCCCGCGTAGAGTGCTTCATCTGTCGTGTGTGTTTGCGCGAAGGCCGGAAGAGCCAACACATGCGCCATGATCGGCGCCGGCGATTCGTTCACGATATCGACTCGCGCGCCGTCGACTTCGAGCCACTCGGCGTCTGAGCCCGCATGCATGACCCGCGACTCGCGCGCCGATCCGCCGACGACATCGCTCTCGCGAATGAACTCGAATCCGAACACGCGGCCCGCACCGCTCAAAGCTTCGATCTGATAACCGAGTGGACCCTTCAACGGTATGCGCGCATCAAGCGACACGAACCCTCGCACGGCCGACGAACCCTCACGCGAGTACCGCAAAACGACAGAAGCCGCAAAGAGCGGCTTCTTGAAAGAAAACTGGATGTCAGGAATCGGCTCAAACTTCGCTGACGAAAGGGTGAGCCATTTCACGAAAGATTAGTGAGCGGCCGACGAATCGCTGAGGAGCTCTTTGTGAACGCGAGCGACTTCCACTTTATGTGTCATCTCTTCGAGTTCTTCGACTGTCGCGTCGTGCGCTGTGAGGCGCGCTTCAGCTTCAGCGAGAGCGGCATCGATCTCAGCCGGGTTCAACGAATCAACTGTCTCGGCGGTCTCTGCGAGAACGTTCACGCCCACGCCGTTCACTTGAGCGTAACCCGACGACACCGCAACACGGTGAACAGTCGAGTCGCCCTTGAGGCGGTAGCGAACGATGCCCGGACGAAGCGTCGTCATGAGCGGCGCGTGTCCTGGCAAGAAGTTGAGCTCACCACGGTCGCCCGGCACGAAGACTTCTTCAATCTCCGCGCCCGCGATCACGCGACGCTCAGGTGTCACAAGCGTCAATGTGAACATTAGAGTTTCTTCGCTTTCTCGAGAGCCTGTTCAATTGTTCCAACGAGGTAGAACGCTTGTTCAGGAATATCATCGTGCTTACCATCGAGGATTTCGCGGAAGCCTTTGACCGTGTCTTTAATGTCAACGTACGCGCCTGGCATACCTGTGAACTGCTCGGCAACGAAGAACGGCTGCGAAAGGAAACGCTGAACTTTACGAGCGCGCGAAACGACGAGTTTATCGTCTTCCGAGAGTTCGTCCATACCGAGGATCGCGATGATGTCTTGGAGTTCGCGGAAACGCTGCAAGAGAGCCTGAACGTCACGTGCGCACTTGTAGTGATCGGCGCCGATAACGTCAGCGTCGAGGATACGCGATGTCGAGTTGAGCGGGTGAACCGCTGGGTAGATCCCTTGAGCTGCGATATCACGGTCCAAGTTCGTCGTTGCATCCAAGTGGGCGAACGTCGTCGCTGGAGCTGGATCCGTGTAGTCATCGGCAGGAACGTAAACGGCCTGAACCGAAGTGACCGAACCTTGCTTCGTCGAAGCGATACGCTCTTGAAGAGCACCCATGTCTGTCGCGAGAGTTGGCTGGTAACCAACGGCCGAAGGGATACGACCCAAGAGGGCCGAAACTTCTGCGCCGGCTTGCGTGAAGCGGAAGATGTTGTCGACGAACAAGAGAACGTCTTGTTTTTCGACGTCACGGAAGTACTCCGCGATCGTGAGACCTGTGAGGGCAACGCGTGCACGTGCTCCAGGCGGCTCGTTCATCTGACCGAAGACGAGAGCGGTCTTCGAGATAACTCCCGATTCACGCATCTCCATCCACAAGTCGTTCCCTTCACGAGTGCGCTCGCCGACGCCGGCGAAAACCGAGTAACCACCGTGCTCAGTTGCGATGTTGCGGATGAGTTCTTGGATGAGAACTGTTTTACCGACACCGGCACCACCGAAGAGACCGATCTTACCGCCCTTTGCGTAAGGTGCGAGAAGGTCGACGACTTTGATACCGGTCATGAGCATTTCTGCTTTAGTCGATTGATCTTCGAATTTTGGAGCTTGGCGGTGGATCTCCCACTGAGTGTCGGACTTCACCGGGCCCATTTCGTCGATCGGCTCACCGACGACGTTGATGATGCGGCCGAGAACGCCGTTACCGACCGGAGTCGAAATCATCTTGCCTGTGTTCTTCACTTCTTGGCCGCGAACGAGACCGTCTGTTCCGTCCATCGAGATCGTGCGAACCGTCTTGTCGCCCAAGTGCTGCGCGACTTCGAGGTAGAGGTTTCCTTCTTTATCGCCAAGAGCTTTGTTCGATACGCGGAGAGCCGTGTAGATCGCCGGGAGATCACCGTTCGGGAACTCAACGTCAACGACGGGGCCCATGACCTGTTTTACAATTCCGTTTTCCATTCTCATTACCCTTTGAGCGCTTCTGCGCCCGATGTGATTTCGATAAGTTCAGTTGTAATCGCCGCCTGACGGAGCTTGTTGTAGTTCAACGTCAGGATATTGATCATTTCGCCCGCGTTCTTCGTCGCGTTTTCCATCGCGGTCATCCGTGCGCCGTGTTCGGCCGCAACCGACTCCGCCATGCAACGGTAAACTTGAACGATGATGTGCTTCGCGATCAGTTGATCCATGATTTTCTCGGGAGCCGGTTCGAAAATCATGTCGGTCGAGAAGCCGCCTTCGCCCTTGGCCAAAGACGACGCTTTCGTCGCGTCGATCGGGAGCAACGTTTCAGAAACAACCTCTTGCGAGATCGCCGATTTGAACTCGTTGTACACGAGACGGACTTCGTCGTAGTCGCCCTTGTTGAAGTCATCCATCAAGCGATTCGCCATGTGAGCGGCGTAATCGTAAGAGATGTCTTTCGCGAGGTTGATGATCGAGTCGACGGCTTGGTAGCCGCGACGCTTGAAGAAGTCAGAGCCTTTACGACCGATGAAGATCGTGTCGACCTTCGCGTATTTGCCCTTCACTTCTTTCAAGAGACGATCAGCGAACTTGTTAACGTTCGAGTTGAAACCACCGGCGAGACCGCGGTCGCTCGTGATCACGACGACCAAGAGCTTTTGCGGGTTCTCGTTAGGCTCCAACAATGGGTGCGAAACCACACCCGTTGCTGCGACGTCCGCGATGACCGACAGGATCGTGTTCGCGTAAGGACGCAAATTCACGATGGCCTGTTGCGCACGACGAAGCTTCGCAGCGCTCACCATTTTCATGGCGCGCGTAATCTGCTGCGTGTTCTTCGTCGAGTCGATCCGCGAACGGATATCCTTTAAGCTTGGCATCTATGCACGCGCCTTACGTTTTCGACGGAGTGAAGATCGCTTTGAACTCATTGAGTGCATCGCGAAGTTGCTTCTCAGT
>CAJYIL010000357.1 GCA_913774795.1 Pseudobdellovibrionaceae bacterium | reverse complement strand
TCTCACTTCACATCTCCGATCCGTCGTTATCCGGATTTGATCGCGCACCGCTTGATCAAATCGGTCCTCTACGGCAAGTACTCGAACATGCAGATGGAGGAAGACGAGATCGCAAGCGCGACGACATGGCTCTCCGCGTGCGAACAGCGATCGACCAAGGCCGAACGCAAAGTCATTTCGATCAAGAAAGCTCGCTTCATCAAGAGATTCGAAGGTGAAGAGTTTGTGGGTATGGTGAGTTCGGTCGCGAAGTTCGGCGTCTTCGTTCTCTTGCGTCAGTACGATGTCGATGGTCTGGTGAAAATCGAGCGCCTCGGCAACGATCGCTTCGAATACGACGAAGAAAACCTCGTTCTACGAGGTCGCAAAACAGGATTGTCGTACGGCATCGGCGACGAGCTGAAAGTTCGCGTGGTTTCGGCGGACGTCGAGACGGGCAAGGTCGACTTCGAACTTGCCGAGATGCCTCAGCCAAAAGAGATCGAAGACGAAGACGATCCGGGAACCGACGAATTCGGCGACCCGATCCGCAAAGGACGTAGCAAGCGTGGCTCAAGCAAAGACGGCGGCAAAAAAGAGAAGCGTGACAAGAAGCATGCGAAAGGGCGGCGCGAGTCTCAGCCTGAAAAACGCGGCAAGACTGAGAACGATCGTCGGGGTGTTCGCAAAGAACGGGTTTCAAAACGTCGCGGAAAAAATTAAGCTCGGTCGCTTTCTTCTCGAGCGATTCGCGAAGCCTGGCATCGAGCAGTACACTCCGCCCGAGCGCATGCGCATGGCGTTCGAGGAGCTCGGTCCCACGTTCGTAAAACTCGGTCAGGTTCTCGCCACGAGACCTGACTTGGTCCCAGAAGAATTCGTCGAAGAGTTCAAACGCCTGCACGATCAGGTCGCGCCTCTTCCGTTCTCTGAAATTCGCCGCGTGCTCGAGCGTGAGATGGCGATGCCGCTTGAAGAAGCGTTCAAAGAGATCAATCCGTCGCCGCTCGGATCAGCGTCGATCGCGCAAGTGCACCGCGCGATTCTCGCTGACGGCACCGATGTCGTGATCAAGGTTCAGCGGCCCGGGATCGAAAAGATCATCGCCGATGACGTCGCAATTCTTTATTACCTCGCCGAGCTTCTTCAAAAATATGTGCCCGAAACCCGCGTGTTCAACCCTCAAGGCATCGTCGACGAGTTCTTCCGCACACTCGAACTCGAAACGAATTTTATCATCGAGGCGAACAACATTCGGCGTTTCCAGGAAAATTTCAAGAATGACCCGACAGTCATAATTCCTGAAGTCTTCTTCGAATTTTCGACCCAGAAAGTTTTGGTTCTCGAATTCCTCAAAGGGATTCCGCTCTCGAAAGCGGAGGCCCTTGAGCAAGCGGGCGTTGATCGCATGTAGATTATGCGATCAGGTCTCAGG
>CAJYIL010000356.1 GCA_913774795.1 Pseudobdellovibrionaceae bacterium | reverse complement strand
TCTGACTTGAGTCAGGGGGCCCTCGTCGAGATTGAGCGCGATCAGAACTTGCGAGCGATCTTTCGAGTACTCGGCTCTCTGAGAGAGAACTTTTGCACGCAAATAACCTTGGTTTTGAAGCTCGGTTATGAGCCTCTTTGCGCCGTCGTCGATGTCGTGGCGATTGTAATAGCCTGATCCGATTAAGTCCGAGGACGACGATGTGATGAACTGCGTGTAATAGGACTCCGGTCGCGACACATTCCCGGTGATTTCGATCTTCTGAATACGCACGCGCGGATTTTCAACGATCTTAAACGAAATGGTATCGCGGTAAGGATCATCACCGCTGCCACGTTCTTCGGTGAACGTCACTTCGACATTCGCAAAACCGATCGCCTGATATTGACGGCGAATTTGCTCAGCCATGTCGGGCGCTGGCGAGGTCGTCGCGCCGGAGAATTTAGATTCTTCGATGCGCGAGGTGAGCGAACCGTCTGAGAAATATTGATTGCCGGAGAATCTAAATTCGTAGCGGTAGGGGTTCTCGATCGAGTAAACGAGCTTGGCTTGCGAACGTTCGGCGTTGGTGGTGACCGTCGGTGCGTTGATGCGTGCCGTGAGGTAGCGATTGTCGTGCAGGTAGTTGGCGACGTCTTTTTGGAAGTCGATAAGCTCGTCTTCTGTGAGCTTACGGTTCTTGAGCGCGCGCGCTTTTTTTGACAGGGCTTGGTTGAGCTTTTCGTTCGGAGAGTCGACCGCGACCTCCATGACCCGAACGGGAACTCCTTCGGTGATCTCGACTTTCACGCTGACTTCGTTTTCGTTCGGCAACGAGAACTCGATCTCGACGCGAGCGTTGTGATAGCCGAGCCGCTCGTACTCCTGACGCAAATCATTAGCGGCCGCAAGCAGGTTCTTTCTTTCAAAAGAATCGCCGGGTTTTACCGTCAAGACTCGCGAAATTTCGCCGGTGGAGAGAACTTGATTTCCCGAGATATTGATCTCTTGAATGCGGCGGAGAATGCTACCGACCAAGACCAGCTCGCGACCCGCGCCTGATTCACCGTTGCGCTCGACGACCTCGATGTTCGAAAAAACACCGGTCGTCATCAAGAAGCGGGTGATCTCGTCAACCTCGGCCAAGGTGACTTCGCGTTCGAAAACGAACGGGAATTTTTTGCGGATGGCCTGGCCCTGAGCGAGCGGAACCCCCTGGAATTTTAAAACGCGCGGCGGACGAGCGAAAGCCGGCATCGCCGAGAGGGCGACAAGTGTCGTCAGCACAATGTTCGTCCACACACGTTTCATTTGAACTCGAATTTATATTCCATATCGAGACCGAAGACATTGGCCTGCGGCTCGGCGAGGGATTGTTGAACGTTCACTTCGGTATAGCTGTTCTGTTCGTACGTTCCGACAAGCGAGATGCGGTCATTCAAACGGTAACGAAGGCTGGCCTCCGCCGACTGCGCGCGGCCGTTCGAATAACCGCCGACGACGGTGAGCTTACCCAATTGGCGAGTCGCGATGATCTTTTGAACCGACGTGTTCGTTGAATCGAAGCCGGTCGTGAACTGCACATCGAAACCGAGCTGCTCTTTAATCGCGTCCGAGATCGGGTTGTGCTGAGCGATGCCGGAGGCCCCGATGGCGCCGATGTTCGAGCCTTGCTCGGCCGACTTCACGTTCTTGTCGAGAGCCGTGTCGGTTGCGCCGAACGCGAGAAGAGAAACGATGTCTTTCTCAGGGAGTTGCGGAGTGGAGCTCAAGAGAAGCTCCGGCTTCGTTCCAGACCCTTGAACAAGAAGATTGACGTCGTAGGGATCAATTCTCGTGCGCGCCGAAACATAGAGTTTCGGGTCGATCTCGGTGGTACCGCCGAATTGGATATTCGCGGAAACGACGTTGAACACCGTGTTCCGGAAATAGACTTTCGAATCTTTGTCGGCCGTGAGAGTTCCGCCAATGGCTGATTTCGTGGGATTGCCGCGGACGGTGAGGTTACCGAGTGCGCGGCCATCGACGAGGTCGTTCTTGACTTGAACGCCTTTGGCGAGATCGATATTCAAGTCGACCAAGAGCGGGACAAAGTTTTCTTGCACCAGAAAATCAGGCAGGTAAGCATCGCGGCGGCTGATCGCGTAGGCGTCGGACGCATCACCCGAGAATGCCTTGGTGATCAGACCTTCGGAGACGTTGTAATTGCCTTTGAGAAGGAACGGGAAGCCGTTTCCGGTGAAAGTGAAATCGCCTGAGCCACTGGTCTGCATTTTCTCGGGTACGTTGAGCGTGATTTTTTCGAAAGTTCCCGAAACACTCAGCGGCGTATTTTTAATGCCTTTGACTTCCATGGAGCCGTTCGCCGAAATGCGGCCGCCACCGAACTCGGAGCGAATCGAGTTGAACAAGATCTTCTGTTGGTTGAAGAGAAGATCGGCGCGCAAATCTTCGAAGGCATGCGGGAAGTCGAAGAACTTGAGATATCCTTTTTCAATGTATGCCGAGCCGACGAAGTTTGAAGGAACATTACCGCCTTTGATCTGAAGTTTGAAAGAAAGAAGACCACGCAAATCTTCAAAGAACGGAGTGACAATCTCGATAAGCCCCAAATCGATTTTTCCGTTGGCGAGTAAATCCAGCTTCGCCGTCGGATTCGGTGCCTCGTTCACGTTCAGAAAAATGTTCGGCCCAGAAAGCGCGACGTCTTTCAAATGCAGCTGACCGTTTCGCATCGAGACATCCATGGGCTTCTGATTCGCCAACTTAAGCGATGCGCGAGCCAGCGAAAATTTCTCGATGCGCGCGTCACCGTTCGAATTCCAGAAACCGCCGCTCGCCGATGAGAAGTTGAGTGTCGCCGTGAGATTTCCCTCGAAATCTTTGCGAGTGGCAGGTCCGGAGATCGCCGCGAAGAGGGGAGCGTAATTCCAGTTATTCGTTTTAGCTTTTAGCCGAAACGGCGCCTGCTCATTGAGAGGCAAAATAAAGTCGGCGTCGACAACATCACCCAAAAATTTTCCGCCGCCCTCGATCGTGGCTTTCGTGAATTTAAGACGGAAATTTGAATCCGGCATCGACTGATCGCCGATCGAGGTTCGCGTCAGCGTTCCCTTCATGTCAGTTTCGGGCGCGAGGACCGGGCCGTTCATCGCCATTTCAAAATCGACCGCGCCCGAAAGTGCAAAACCTGAACGCGCGACCGTATTGGTGTCTTCGAGGCGCAGCCCGCGGCCATGCACCGTCGTTTGAATTTGACCATCAGGATGCGCTTCGCCCGTGAGCGTGATGAGCGCCGGACCCTTCGAAGCCTGAACCCGTTCGGCCCTGACTTCGCCGCTTTTCGATTTGACGTCGAAGTGAGCTTGATCAAAACTTTCTCCCGCAACTGATCCGCGGAAAACGCTCGTCTTCAGGTCGTAAGAGAGGTGTCCTAGATCGAGAGGGCCACTGGCTTTGATCGTGGCTTGGCCGGTACCGAGAACCGGAAAGCTCAGTTGAACGCGCCGGGAAAGAACTTTCAGCAAATCGCGCGTATCGAAAAACGGCATGCGGCCATTCACAGAGATCTGTTTGGTCTTCAGATTTAGGCCGACGTCAGCGGAGTATCGAGAGACGTTTGCGTTACCACTGAGGTCACTGAATTTCAGATTCTCGGCGGCGTACGCGATGCCGCCTTTCACGTTGCCGAGCCAGAAGTTTTCAAACCAGACGTCATTGCCGTCGAGCTTCATGGAAACGGTGCCGACTTCAGAATTGCCCTCCGTTGAGCCTTTCACAGAAGCGACGCCGTCAATTTTGAGATTTGCAAGATTCGCGATATCTTTAAACGCGACACGGTCGCCTTCAAAGTTGATCTTGAAGCCACTCTTAAAACCGATCACCCCGTCGGAGCGGCCTTTTGAGTCGGGCATCTTGAGCTCGGCCTTGTATGAAACCGCTTGGTCATTGATGTTGACCGTGCCGACCCCATTCATCTGCTTGACGGCGACGATCGTCGATTTTTTGGGGCCGATTCCGTCGTCGACCTGAATGTCGCGCGCCAGAACGGTCGCCTGACAATCAATGTTGAAGGCCGGGCGAATCGTACCCGTGCACGGCATTTCGCCCGTGGCTTTCAGGTAGACGGGAATTCGTGTCTTGCCGACGCCAAATTGAAAAAGAAGTTCGTTGACGTCAAGACCCGGAACTTTCACAAGACCATTCAGAGCGATACGATCTTTGCCGTCGGTTTCTTTGGCGATGTCGATGTTCACGTTTTCGACGTTGATCGCGGTCGCCGGGTTTTTCAGAGTCAAGCGCGGCATCTTGATTTGATCGTTGGCGTAGGTGCCGTTCGTCGCGATTTGGCCGAGCGCGATTTTGTCGATCGCGAATTTCTCCGCCCGCGCGTTAAACTCTCCCGAAGGCCGTTTGTTTCTTTGACGCTTGATTTTGCCATCGACGTAGAGCCGCCCTTTTAAATTCGGGAGATCTTGCGCCCATTTTTCGCGCGCAAAAGTTTTCGTGGCCCAGGCGCGCATCGAGTCCAAGAAAACTTCGGAACGAAGAGCGACGTCGTACTCCTTCAAATCCAGCGCCTCGATGTCACCCGAGCCGCGTCCGCTCGCATTCAAGAACGAATCGCCGCGACGAATTTTGAGAGCATCGATCAAAACGCGCTCGCGATTCGCCGACAAGCTCGCCTCGACATCGAGGAGGATGTTGGCGTTAGTCTCCGGATCTTGAACGCGGGCTGTGGCGTGACCGATCTGCAGCGTGAATCCGCCACGAAGTTTTTCGGCTTCGAGCTCAAGCGCGTCAATCGCTGCATGCATTTTTGGATCGGCGAGTTCCGCCGAGACCGAGACGTCGCCAAGGCGGATGCGGGAGATCGGAATTTTGTCGAGAGTCGAGAACAGGTTCTCGAGCGGCTTACCAGATTTCTTTTCAGACTTCGGAACGCGGACAGCGACATGCGTTCCTTCGATGTCGACGCTTGAGAGCCTCAGTTTTCCCTGAAGCAGTTGCCACAACGACACTGAAACGCTCACGCGCTTGATCTCGAGCGGATCCAAGATCGCTTTGAGTTCATCTTTTGGGAAAATGCGAACTCCGCGAACAGTAGTGCCGAGCGGAAGAAAGTCGATCTCGACTGTCGTCGGCAAGATGCGGACCGGTAACTTCTCTCGAGTCTGAGTTTCGATTTGAACGAGGATCCACGATCGGACTTTTGGAAGCTGTGACGCACCCAAAGCGCCGACGAGAAAACAAATTCCCGAAAGAAGGGCGCCGAGTAGGACCAACTTCTTGTTCCGCGCAGTCACTCATCACCTCCGGACCAATCGAGGAGAAATGACTGTGCTGACTTGTAGCCCGGACGCGCGCGCACGAGCGCCCGCATGACATCGATCGCGAGTTGCAATTGGCCCAAGCCTTTGAGGGCTCGAGCTCTCGCGTACGCGGCAGCAAAAATGGCTTCGGGGTCGTCAGCGTAAACAGACTCAAGACGCTGTGATTCTTCGAGAGCGTCGACAAAGAAACGAGCGGCCAACATCAAATCGAGTCGCTGCCAATCGACGACGTCGGAAGGCGGCGCTTTCTCCAGAACCTGGAGAGCCTCGGCGTGAAAATCCATGAAGTGCAACGAGAGAGCGATCTCCGAAGCCAAATCAGGCTTCTCGTTCGCGACTTCGAGAGCGCGTGCGACGATCTCGATTTTTGCCGCTTCCATCTCCGGCGTCAGGCGCTCGGTCCGACGAGCCAATTCTTCAGCTTCGGGAGATTCGAGTTCGAGCGACGCTTTCGCGAGCACTTCACGCGCCCACCGAACGTCAAAGGACTCTCGATCAGCTTTCAAGTCTTGATCCGCCGGGAAGAGCGCTTCGGCTTCTCGGAGCACGCGCTTTTCTTCTTCGACCAGACGGTTCGCCTTTAAAAACTCGAGCTCATCTTTCAGCTTTTGCTTTTTGGCTTCGAGTTCTTCGGCTCTGAGACTCACAATCTTCGCGCGAGTTTCGGGAAAGCGTCGCGACCAGATATCGAGTTGATGGGACAGAACGAGATCAGAAAGGCTTGATTGCTCTTTGGCGCCTTCGAAGATCGCGTTGATTTCGATGTCGCTCGGCTTGATCCGCGAGTGACCGAGGGCATCGGCAAACTGCGCCCACGGAATTTGCGCTTTATCTGAATTCATCAGGCGCATTTGCTGAAAGAACATTTGCGTGAGACCGGCGGCGTTGAAAAACTGCGCACAATCGCGTTGCTCGTCGACGCTGAGAACACCCATGTTCCAACGACGAAGCAAATCTTGAGAGACCGCGACAGGGTCTTTCAGGTCGCGCATGAGCGCGCCGATTTCGAGTTCAAAAGGAGTGGGCACGCCAGCTCCATTTTAGCACTGTGGACATCTAGCTAAGTATGCCCAATCACAAGTTCTTTTTTAAGGGTCGCTAGACCATTCGGAGAGAACTTCTAGCCTGTGGAGAGGGGTCGATTTTTCAGCCTGAATTGAGGGCTTTTCAGGCTCGCTCTTTCCCGCGGGCAGGCTAGCGGAACGTCTGGTATTTAACATTTTCAATTTCTAGAAAGAGGTCATCTCCCGATGAAGTCACTCATCTTCGCTCTCGCACTCGCTTCATGTCTCTCGGCGCAAGCCAGAGAATCGCAAGGGTCGCTCAAATGCTCGGTCGACACGCGAGCGGTCGACGGGACAGTCGTCCAGTTCGAATCGCGCCTGATTTCGATTTCGACGAAGTCTGACGGCTCTTCCTCGTCGGCGATGTGGGAACCGGTCGCGACATTCACCGATGACGACCGAAACGGTGAAGTCACAGTCGGTCGCAAAGATCATCTACAAGCTGACGCGGGCTACAAGCCACGCAAATACAAAGGCACCGTTCGATTCGATCTGTCGAATCTCGTCGACACCAAAACATTCGGTGCGTTTTTGCCAAGCGACTCGTGTTCGCTGAAGCTCATGATTCCGGTCGACGCGATTGAGCAAGGTTCGTTCAAGGCTCCTCTCGTCATCAACTGTGATCAGAGCGGCGGATCGAAAACGATGAGCTGTACTTCGACTACACGGAATTGAGTTTTCGCACGCTCTGAAAATAAAAACGGCGGCCTCTCGGGAGGTCGCCGTTTTTATTTTTGATTCAAATGAGCTTGATTACTTGTTCACGCGTTCGACGTATTCGCCTGTGCGTGTATCAACTTTGAGCATATCGCCTTCGCTGATATGCATCGGAACTTTGACCGTGTAACCCGTCTCGAGCTCCGCGGGCTTTTGTGCACCTGTTACGGTGTTGCCTGCGAAGTTCGGGTCGGTCTTCGTGACTTTCAAAGTGACCGAGTTCGGAACATCGACGCCGATCGACTTGCCATTAAACATCATGATCACGCAGTCGAGGTTTTCGGTGAGGTAGTTCTTTGCGTCGCCAACTTCGTCTTCGTTCAACGAGATTTGCTCGTAGTTCGATTGGTTCATGAAGTTGAAACCATTGTCGTCTTTATAGAGGAACTGCATCTCGACCGTCGAGATGTCGGCTTCTTCGAATTTCTCACCTTGTTTGAAAGTGAATTCGCGGTTTTGACCCGTGATAAGGTTGCGAAGTTTCGCGCGCGTAAATTGGTTCCCTTTGCCTGGCTTCACGTGTTGGAAGTCGAGGACCGTGTATGGGGATCCTTCATAAAGAAGTTTGAGGCCTTTTTTGAAATCGCCGAGTTGGTACATGAGTTGTTTCCTTTAAG
>CAJYIL010000355.1 GCA_913774795.1 Pseudobdellovibrionaceae bacterium | reverse complement strand
ATTCAACTTGTTGAAAAAGCTGAGCTCTTCATCGCTCCAAGTTCTAAAATCAGGAGGCATCTCGGCTTTCGCCGTCTCGGCCGATTTGACCGCAGCTTCACCTTTGGTCTCGGCAGATTTTGCCGCCCCCTCAGGCTTTGTTTCTTTTTTCGCGACCGCTTTTTCAGACGCCGCGTTCGCCTTGCCGAAGAAGCCGATATCGACGTGGCTCAAGACTTGATCGGCAAGATCGGGCTTCAAGAAGCCGACCGTGCAAGACACGAGAGCGATGACCGCGATGATCGCCGGCATCACAGGGAACGCTTGGCGCTTCCGCATAGACGCTTTACGGCGACTCTTGGCGCGGAGGGCGATCTCGCGGCGCAAGCGGTCTTCCGCTGTGCCCACGCGTGGCTCTTGCTTCGGAAGCTTGAACGTCGGCTTTTGCGCCGGACGTGATTTGCCCGTCGAAACGCCGCTCGCTTTACCTGCTTCTTTAAAGAACTGATCGTATCCGCTCATCTGATTAACCGTCCTGGTTCTTGTGTCGCAAAGTAACGATCTCATCGATCTCGTTCGCTTCGCGTTTACGCATTTTCTTTTTGTACTCTTCTTGCTGACGCTCCTTGAGTTTCTCGAGCGTCTTCACTTCTTTCGCCGCTTCGAGAAGAGCATCCTGCAGGGCCTCGGCTTCCATCTTGAGATCGCGAATTTTCATTCGCTGTGCCTCGATCCGGAACTTCTGACCCGTCACGAAATTCTCATTCGCAACGAGCGTGGGCGCCATGGCTCCGCCCTGCTTTTGTAGTTTTAAACTCTCGTCACGCGTGCGGTCGACTTGTGCGTAGTACTCATTCAACACGCCAACCGCCTGATCGACTTTCGCTTGCGCCTCGAAAAACACGCGGCGCGCTTCGTCTTCAAGACGGCGGCGGTGTTCGAGAACGACCTGCAGCGAGAACTCGTAACTCATCTAACGCCCACAATCCGCGCCATCATCTTGGCCGTCGTGATCATGTCAGTTTTCTCGTCGACCTCTTGTCTCAAGAAATCGATGATGGCCGGCTGAAGACGAATGGCTTCGTCGATCTTCGGGTTCGATCCCGCTTTGTAAGCGCCGATGTTGATGAGATCTTCCGCTTCACGATAAACCGCGAGGTTTTCGCGCAAAGCACGTGCGACCCGCATGTACTCTGGTGGAACGACGTTACGCATAACCCGCGACGTCGAAGGAAGAACATCGATCGCCGGGAAATGGCCGCGCGATGCGAGCTTCCGGTCGAGAACGATGTGACCGTCGACGATCGAACGAACGGCGTCACCGATGACGTCATCCATGTCGTCACCTTCGACGAGGACCGTGTAGAGCCCCGTGATCGAACCTTTGTTGTAGAAAGCACCCGCTCTCTCGAGAAGCTTCGGAAGCGCTGCGAACACGCTCGGCGTGTAGCCTTTCGAGGCCGGCGGCTCACCGGTCGAGAGACCGATTTCACGCTGGGCCATTGCAAAACGAGTACACGAATCCATCATGAGAAGAACGTGCTGACCTTGATCTTTGAAATACTCCGCGATCGTCGTCGCGACGTAAGACGCGCGCATGCGGAGAAGCGGAGATTGATCAGACGTCGCGCAGACGATGATCGAGCGCTTCAGGCCCTCTTCACCGAGAATCTCCTCGATGAACTCTTTCACTTCTCGACCCCGCTCACCGATCATCGCGATGACGTTCACGTCTGAGTTTGAAGAACGGGCCATCATGCCCATCAGAACCGACTTACCGACGCCTGAACCGGCCATGATCGCGACACGCTGACCGCGACCGACGGTTATCATCGAGTTGATGGCGCGAACGCCGAGATCCATCGGTTCATGAATTGGCTCGCGCTCGAGTGGATTACCAACTGCATTGTAAATCAGAGATTCATCGACCGTGTCGATGGGCCCGAGACCATCGAGCGGCTCGCCGAGACCGTTGATCACTCGTCCTAAGAGCTCTGGTCCAACCTTAACGGTCGCGACTTGCCGCTCGAGAACGATGCGTGAGCCTAAGCCCACTCCGCGCATCTCCCCGAGGGGCATCAAAAGAACGTTTCTATCTTTGAAACCAACGACTTCAGCCAAAAATTTTGGAAACGTCGAAGTCGGATAAACTTCGCAGACGGAACCGACGGTCGCACCCGGGAGGTATCCCATCATGAGTTGGCCAATCACCTGCGTGATCTTGCCGGAGTCTTCCGTCAAGTGAACGCGATCGAGCAAAGATTCGTAACGCGAAAGTTCAAGGTCTAATGGATTCACTCAGCAACCGACCCTGGCACCTTCGGGAGCTTCTCTTTCAAAGAGTTCCAGAGTTTACCGACTCGCTGCTCGACAGTCGCATCAACGTCGCCGTAGTTCGTTTCGACGACGCAACCACCTGGGGTGATCGAGTCTGACGCTTCGAATTTCGCGCGTTTCACAAGCTCAAATTCTTTTCCGAGTTTCTCACGCATTTGCTCGATGAACTCGAGATCGATCGCCGACACTCGCACCGTGACCGTTTCATCTGATTGAGCGCCTTGAATCGCTTGGCGCACGACTTCGAGAATCAACTCCGGCTTTTCCGCGATCTCGGTCATCGCGATCTTTTTCGCCATGGTGTACGCGAGGCGAACAATGTGAGCTTCGTTAAAGCTGATGAGTTCAGGTTTCAAGTTTTCGACAGAAGAAATCAAACCTTCAAGCGCCGAAAGACGTTGCGAGAGGGTTTCGCTCGTCTCCTGGTAAGCTTTCTCACGCCCCTCTTCAAGGCCAAGAGCGTAGGCTTGTTTGTAAGCTTGTTCTTGAAGTTCTTTGAGTCGAGAGAGCGCTTCTTTCTCGACGCGCTCTTCGATCGATGCGCGTTCGATCTCGGCGATCCCCGTCTGTTGAGCGACGATGCGGTCAATCTGGAACGAAGGCTGAAAGCCCTCGGCTTCCTGAGCCGCTTGGAAAGCGACGAAGCCTGAAGCCGCAGGCGAAACCGTCTGCGGAAACTTCCGCGGCGAGTAGGCCACCGCGATCTTCTGTGCTTCGTCTTCCGAGAGAACTGAACCCACTGGCATCTCCTGTAACAATTGGGTGAGCACTCGATGCGAACCCAAGGAAGTGCGGGGCACTTCCGATATCTATTAGACGAGTGCGTCTTCTGAACCACCGCGAGCGATGAGGATTTTGCCCTCGCCTTCGAGACGTCGTGCGACGTTGACGATTTCGACCTGCGCCGTTTCGACGTCTGACAAACGCGATGGACCCATGTTCGAAAGATCGTCTTTGAGCATCTGCGCCGCGCGCTGTGAGATGTTCTTGAAGATCTTGTTTCGGATCTCTTCGTTCGCCGTCTTGAGAGCCAACAGCAACTTCTCGTTCGGAACTTCCTTGAGAAGAGTCTGAATACCCTTGTCGTCGATCTTGACGATGTCTTCGAAAACGAACATGAGTTTGCGAATCTCTTCGGCGAGAATCGGGTCTTTCTCCTCAATTCTCGACATGATCGCTTTCTCCGTGTTCTTATCCATGACGTTGAGCATCTCTGCGACCGGCTGAACACCGCCGAGAGTGGCTTGCTCGACGTTCCCGATCGTCGCGAGCTCTTCTTTTAAGACACGGTCTACTTCCGCGATCAATTCAGGTGCGACGTGATCAAGGTTCGCCATTCGGAGAACAACTTCAGCCTGCAGAGCCTCCGGGAGACGCTTCAAGACTTCGCCTTTTTTCTCCGGCTCCAAGTGAGCCAAGATGACCGAAACCGTTTGCGGGTGTTCGTGGATCAAGAAATTTGCAAGCGACTTCGCATCGACAACTTCAAGCGACTCGAGTTGCGGACGCGAACTTGTCGACACATTCAAGTGACCCAAGACTCCCCGCGCTCTTTCCTCACCGAGAGCGTCGACCACGACGTCTTTTGACGTGACGTTATCCGAGAAGATGTAGTCTTCAGACTCC
>CAJYIL010000354.1 GCA_913774795.1 Pseudobdellovibrionaceae bacterium | reverse complement strand
CGCACGCGCGATGTGGAAGCGCGGACTTCATCCCACGTTGACACTCGTTGCGGGAGAGAGCCGCTTGAAAACCCAGCGCCATCCTTTTCCGACCTCAAGCCCATTGGGCGGGCGGGCGATGCTCGTCTACTGCGCCCGGCGCCAAGGCCTTTACGCGAATCTCACACGCTTCGTTTATTTTAGAAAGCCGACAAGCGAAGAGGGAAAACTTCATGACGATCTTTTTTTGATCGAAGAGCGCATTCTCGCGGCGTCTCGAAAAGGACTCAGTCTCGACGATGGCTACTGGGTCCTTGAAAAAGCCTACGCAGACTTCGGGCACGCAGGCGAAATCGTGCGGCATCATCAGGGCGGCACATGTGGCTACCTCTCGAGAGAGACGGTCGCGACGCCAACGACCATCGAAACTCTCGATGTGAACATGGCGGTTGCCTGGAATCCGTCGCTGGCGGGCGCAAAGCTCGAAGACACGTTTGTCATAAGAGAAAATGGCTTGGAGAATCTCACCGAGATTCAAGGATGGCCAAGCGTGAAAGTGGATGGTCTCCCAAGGCCTAGTTATTTCATCAAGGAGTGATGTTCCAAATGGCCGATTTTTTTCGCGAACCAAAAGGCATCCCCGGCACGACCGCCAAATGGCGTGACTTCAATTCTAGCGTGCGCGCCGAAGCCCACGGCAGGGTCAATCTGATCGGCGAGCACACCGATTACAATCACGGGTACGTTCTTCCGACCAGTATTCCGCAGTCGACCATCGTCAAACTTCGCTTGCGGCCCGATCGATTGGTGTCTGTGCAAACAGATCGTGGACTTGGACGTATCGAATACGAGTTGGGCTCCGAAAAACAAACTCACTCGTGGCGCGACTACATCCAAGGGGCAACATGGCTTTTGGCCCGAGAAGGCCTCACGCTCAGAGCCGGTTTTGATCTGACGATTCAATCGACGGTCCCGATGGGCAGCGGACTCTCTTCGAGTGCCGCACTCTTAGTCTCGCTCTTAAAAGTTTTGCGCGACGGTCACGACTTGAAAGGTCTCGGTGATCTCGAAATATCCAAGTTCGCTCAGCGCATCGAAAACGAATTTGTCGGCGCGCGGGTCGGGATTATGGATCCTCTTGCCGCTTCGCTGGCCAATGAGCACAACGCTCTGTTTGTCGATACCGAGTCACTCCGTTATGAGCAGATCCCTCTTCCGACGACGAAGCTCGATTTTGTCGTTATCAACTCCGGAATCGCGCATCGGCATTCGTCCACAGGCGGCTACAACGAAAGACGGGCCGAGTGTGAGAAGGCTTGCGAGCTGTTGGGAGTTGGAAGTTTGCGAGAGGTGAAGAAGGTTGAAGATCTGGATGCACTTCCTGACCTCTACCGCCGTCGCGCGCGTCACGTCGTGACCGAAAACGCGCGGGTCCTCGAAGCAGTCGAAGCATTACGGCGTGGCGATTGCGAAAAGCTCGGCGAGCTTTTTCAGGCTTCGCACCGTTCGATGAGCCAAGACTACGATGTTTCGCTTCCCGAGATCGATGCGATGGTCGCGATTGCGAACCGACTGCCAAACGTGTTCGGCGCTCGTCTGACCGGCGGGGGTTTTGGCGGATCAATCGTGGTCGCGGTGAAGGCCGGGCATGCCGTCAGAGTGGCGGATCAAATCGCTCGACGTTACCGCGAAGAAACTCGGCAATCTCCGCAAGTTCTGGTGCCGAAAGCTTGATTCTCTCGCCCGCGATGCTACCGTCAACGCGATGAGCTTAAACGATCAAGAGATTCAGTTTATTAAAGATGCGCGCGCGTTTCTCGAAAAGCCTTCGTTTCTCATTCGCGTGGCGAATCTCGCTGGCAAACCGATTGAGCGAGGACTGAGCGTCATTCCCGAAAACGTGCGACTTCGTATTCACGCCTCGGTTGAAAAAGCGATGTCAAAGGGTCTATCGGTTGTCACCCAAACCGTCGCCAGTGATGACCGGCTGACTTTCAGCGAAGCGAGCGCGAACACGCGTCGCTCAGGAATTTTTCATTCCGTCGCCACTTTCGGCACCGGTGCCGTGGGCGGATTTTTCGGGGTGATTTCTTTACCGGTCGAGCTCCCGGTGACGACGGCGATCATGCTTCGCTCAATCGTCGCGATTGCTCGCGATTTCGGTCACGATGTTTCGTCCAAAGAAATTCAGCTTGAGTGTCTTTATGTTCTTTCGATCGGTGGAGTGAGCGAGAATTCCTATTTCGCGTCGCGCGTAGCGATGACCGATCTTCTCCGGAGTGCCGCTCGCGAAATCGGCTCGAGCTCCGTTCCGTTTCTGGCGCGGTTCATGAGCGCGATCGCGACGCGCTTTGAAACAGTGGTTTCCGAGAAAGCGGTCGCCGAACTCATGCCGGTCGTGGGGGCTCTCGGAGGCGGAGCCATTAACGCGGCTTTCTCCGAGCATTTCAATCAAGCCGCCCGCTACCACTTCGGCTTGCGTGCGCTTGAGCATCGACACGGCGCTCAGGCCGTTCGCGCCATTTACGATCAGTTGTGATGCATCCTTCACTGTTTCAAGATCGTGAGTTCAAGTCACAGTAGAGAGTGGCGGCTACGGTACCTCAAGACATAGGAGGCTCCATGAAATTCTCTTTGGCTCTGCTCGTTTCGGTCATCTCTATCAGTGCCTATGCCCAACAAGATCTTTCGTCGTCGAATCGCGATTCGACTCAGAACGGGGTGCTGTCAGGCACGACGACAAACCCGATGCGCGACGACTACGGTACATTCGTTCCATCGACGCAGCCGGTGGCGCCTTCGCAGACGTCTGCGGCCAACAATCCCGTCAACGTTTACACCGGCACGATGTCGTCGCGGCCCCCTACTTCGAGTGCGGTGAGTGCCGCTCAACAGCCGGTGCCTCAACCGATTCAGCCCGGAACTCAAGAGGAAGCGGGCACACTGAGCGGTACGACGCAAGCGCCGCCAGCCACTCCTGCGCCGAGCCCGGCTCCGCGCCGCTAAACGAGCCAGATGTGATGGGGCTTACATCGTTTCATGATGCCAGCCCCAAGCTTTTGCGATGCTCCTGCGCGATCTTGAGTGGAGGAGGGTCTCGCACGTGATCAAGTCGTTCATGCTTCTCTTCGCTTTCGTTATTTCAGTTCTGGTGAGCGAGTTTATTTTGATCGCCTCCGCATTCGCGCAGTCGGGAGCGCCGACCGGCACCTTCGTGAATCCATCGGTCCCGAACGGCGTCGAAAGTAATCCGCAGACCTTCGAAAACGTTCAGCCCGTGCTTGGGCAAACTCCGCCTCCGGCGAAACCCGTGAAGCGCCTGAAGCCAGCCAAGGGTGGCAACGTTCAACAACGGCCGTCGTCTTTTGTTTCGCCGCCGACCACGATGGTCGAAGAGCAAAGTACGCCGGCACCTAAAGTTCGCAATTAACAGGAGGCTCTATGAAGCTTGTTTACACCGCTTTGATGGCATTAGCTCTCACGGCTTGCGGCGCAGCGCCCGGCACGACGTCTGAAATGGAAGGAAAAGGTTCAAACGCCTCGAATCTCTCGGCAACCGATGCGAATGGTATGGGCACGATCAGCGGCACGACGACATCGCTCTCGACAAAGAAGATCTCGGGCGCAACCCCGGCTCCAACTCCGGCGGCCGATGATCCGGCGGCTCGATCGAACGATACAGGCAACGCCGCAGAGAAAAAAGCGGGTGATCCGAAGGCCTCAATGAAAGATAAGCTCGATGCGTCTCGCCCGGGAACGGCTGACGACACGAAGAAGAATACGGTTCGCTGATGAAGCTGCGTTCGGTTCTCGGAGTCTATGCTGCGGCTTTCGTTTTGGCCGCAGTGGCTTCGTGCTCGAAACAGAGCGTGGTGAAGTCGGTGGGAGTCGGACCGACGCCAGCGTCGGTCCAGGAACTTTCACCGTTAGACGGTGAGACGATTAGCGGAACGACGTCGTTTCCGTCGCCCGCCCCGTAATCAAGGATGAGCAGGCGAATAACCCAAGAATGAAGAGATCGCACCCTTCTTGTAGCTCTGCGTGCAGACCTTGCGAGAGTCGTCGTTCATTTGCGCGCAAACCAGAGTTTTATCGTTGAACACGCGGCACGCTGATTTGGTTGCGCAAGTCTGTGAATCGCCACGGGCCTTGAGGGTCAGGGCGCTCGAGTCGAGTCGACCTTCGTGACGAATTTCATCGATATGAGTGCCGTCCGCGGCGTCGGTCGTGTTGATTCGCGCTGTTGCGCGCCCGGATGATGCGATGTCGATGCGGGCAATTTGTCTGACGAAGCCTGCGTCTGAAGGAATTCGGCCTGTCGGGAAGCGGCCGCTCAATGCCCCACGAATTTGTGGGTTTGACGCGATCGACGTCGCCATCCAGAGAGCGCTCTCGAGTTCTTTTTCGCTCGGCGCTCTCGCTGCGGCGAACTCTTTGGCGGTTTGATTGAAATTCGTGAGGTCGGCCGCGTGAGCGGGGTGAGCGAGCGCGATCAGTGCGAGGACGATCAAAGTCATCGAAAATCTCCCTGGTTTTGAAGCCTGAAGAGATAGCCGGTTCCTTCGCCAAAAGGTATCTCGAGGGTGAATTTTGTAGAAAAGGGTCGGGTTGCGGTCGAGAGACCCGACAAGCGCGGCCGCGCCCCTGCGAAAATTTCGCATCGAGCGCGGGCTTTTGGTGGAGCGATTAGTTCGTCTTCGTGTCGCCTAACAACTTCTGGAAAAAGCTGCGGCCCGATTGGATTTCGAGCGTGCGAGGCTTGGCCGCCTGCATCTTCGGTAGAAGCAAACTCAAAACGCCGTCTTCGTAGTTCACTTCAATCTTCGACTCGTCGACTGACGGAGGAAGAGTGAACGTGCGCTCGAACTTTTCACTCGCCGTGCTTGATGCGCGCTGACGCTCGCTCGCGACCGTGAGGCGCTGACCTTTCACTTCGACCTTGATGTTCTCGCGTTTTACGCCAGGCATATCGAAGCTCACGATGAAGTGGTCTTCAGTTTCCTGGACGTCGCGGCTGGGTTGAAAACCTTCGAAATCCGCGAACGATTCCATCACGCGGTCGAAATCTCCGAAGAGAGCCGGAACGACTGAGAGTTGATAAGGGCTGAGCATTCTCATAGGGAAACCTCCTTTGGTTGCTTTCAATCTTGGTTCGCTGTTTTGGCTGTCAAGACGGCGCGGATTCAAATTTTTCCTTCGTGTCACTCTGTCACAA
>CAJYIL010000353.1 GCA_913774795.1 Pseudobdellovibrionaceae bacterium | reverse complement strand
AGAACAACCGACGATAGCAGGAAGGCCAAAGTTACCGACGATGTCGCCAAGATCGCTGTCGGCAAAAAGAACAACATCATGATGGCCATCGCGAAATGGGGGATCGTGGCTTGGACGATGTTCTTCGACCGAACGCCGTTCGCACCGGGATCTGTGATGTCGCAAAACGAATCGATAAGATTCGAGAGGCGGCCGTTGAGTTTGACCATGAATACTTATCGTAACTTTAGAGTGACAAACTGAATAATAAGATCGCCGTTGGCCAGGGCTCAGGTCGTGTCGTGATTTCTTCTTCACTTTCCTGCGCCGAATCGGGCACCCTTTTTCCGATAGGAGTGTCATGCCTGAATCATTCGATCAGTACCAGACCTTTGACGAGAGCGCCCTTGAGCAGCTCCACGAACTTCAAGTCGAGGGCGAGCCGAGTTTCGTCGGCGGCTTAATCACCGATTATCTCGTACAGGTTCAAGACTTAAACGAGAAGATTCAGTCGTTCGAGAAAAACGGCGACAAGACCGGCCTTGAGCGCGCCGCTCATAAGCTCAAATCAAGTTCGGCCGTTTTGGGTCTCGCGAAGCTCGCTGCGATCTGCTACGCGATCGAAGAGGGTGCACGCGCGGGCCGGCCAACGGCGACGCTCGTTCAAGCCATCGAGTTGGCCGTACCGGAGTCGGTCTCCCGCCTACAGAGCTATCTTGCTACCCTGAAGTGAGCGTTCCGTTTCCCAGAGCCCCTGCTGCGCGCAGGCAGTGACAATTGTGGCATGACACTTGTCTCATTCTGAAACATCGCGGTGATCCCGCGGCCTTATAGACGTTTCCACGATTCATCGGGCTTGAGCCCCCTCTTTGCAGTTCAACTCGGCAACAGGGGTTTTCGATGAAAAAAGCTGCGCTCTTATTGATGATGTCTTCGACCGCTTTCGCTGCTCCACAACTCGTGGCGACGCAAGCTCAACAAGCGGTGAATTCTCCGCAAGCTGTCAAAGCTCCGCATGCGGCGAAAACACAACGAGCTGCCCAGGCCCCTCAACACATCGGTCGTCTGCAGCACCCGCCTCAGCTCAGTCGTCATCTCAAGCACGGTCAAGCCCCTCAGGCCTTACCGATGTCCTATGCGCCGCAGGCGGCCTCGCCACAGCTCGCAAAACGAAGTGCGCCCGCCAAGCAAGCGCTACAGACAACAACGGCTCCATCGGGCATTCAAGCTCCGAAGATCGGTGATTTCGAACTCAAATTTCAACTCCGAAACACGATGACCGTCGCGCGCGCAGAAGAACTTCAAGACATCGGCGGAAAAGAATTCGGAAACCTCGCAGAAATTCGCGCAGGCTTAAAACATAAATCTGGATGGGGCTTTATGTTGACCGGAGCCAACGCAACAACCAACTTTGCCGACAACGGCAAAAACACGGGAAATAACGGTGATGCGACGATGATCCTCAACGTTCCGTCACTGATCAAGACCGATTCATTTCATTGGTTCGGCTACGCTCGCGCCTACTTCCCGACTTCCGATCGTTCAGCTTCGAACAATGTCTCTTCGCAGGCGTGGTACAATTTTTTCGAGTTCAATCTCGGTCACAACGTCACCGCGACGAACTTGACGATCGCGCGCGTGTTCAGCCGCGATCTCAAGCAAGACTCCGATTTAACGTCGTTCGTCTACAATTCACTCGAGTTCGCTCACCAGACAACGTCGTGGGCCGCGCTCTCGTTCGGGGGCCAATTCGAAGCTGACAACACGGTTCGCAACGGAACGGGCCACGAGATCGACCTCTACCCGTTCGTCGACATCGCTGTGACGCCGAATATCTTGATCGAGCCGAAATATTACTTCCCGGTTTTCGTTGGCGGTAATGGTGGCGTCGGGGCTTCAGGCGCGTCGATGAACCAATCTTACTTCGAACTCTTCGTGAAACTCGCGATCTAAGACAGACCTTGAGCTCCGATTTGATCGGAGACATCAATCCATTTCAACGTCCCGGGATCCTGCCGTTCGGTTTTGATTTGAACCGGCGGCAGTTGTGCTTTGTCGCCCATCGCTCGCTCGGCGACGGTTTTACAGAAAAGCTCCCACATCTCAGTTTGAGCGAATTGAGCGAGACGGAGTTTGTCGTAGACGAAATTTACGATTTGATCTCGGCTGCGCGTGACCGACTCGATTTCGAATCGCGCATTTCCATCGTCTTGCTTGACGAGGCGGAATTGAATTTGTCCGGCCTCGATATGACCGTTCAAAGTCAAAAGCGTGAATGAGGCTTCGCTGACTTGCGAAACCCGCACGGGCCCATCCCACGGACCACTGATGTGAACCATGAACTCATCGCCGACTTGAAGGCGATCCGCTGCACCTTTGGTTTTCTCGAAAGTCGCGATTAGCTTCGGCGAGAAGGCGTTGGGATCGAGCATCACTTCATGCATCGTCTGCTGAGCTGAATCGAAAGAAACCGCCAAATCGATCGCGTAGACGCGATGATACCGAGGTCCCGCTCCCTCTCCAATCGACTGCACTTTTCCGGTTTGATCGACCATAGTCCCTCAAACCCAAAGCTACCCTCCAGCGCTGGGACACGCGACCTCAGATCTCGAATGAAGAAGAAACGACTGAATTCGCCCCAAGAGTGTGGACGAACTTAGACAACGTTTGAGTTATTTTCGAACCGCGAGGGCCTGTGCAATCCGCTCGATCGCGGCTTTCCAGTAAACCCGCGCGTTTTCTTTCACGCGCGTGTTCGACAAATTCTCATGTGAAAAGCCGATCGCGCACTTCGATTTATCTCTCGCGTTCACCATCATTACGCACGTCGAAGGCTTTTCCCACTCCGGGTCTTGCCATCGAAACCGGATGTACGCTCGCGGTTTCACGACCCGAATTTCACCAAAGGCCCCTTCACCCTCGAAGCCCGCATTTTCAAACGTCTCTCCGGCCTTCAAAAGAAGTGGACTCATCGGCGCAAGCCAAAGATGAACCCCGTCTTCACTTGTCATGAATGCCCATGCCTTCGCGTCTGAGACATAGACGGTCTTCATCGAGGCGATCGCGTAGAGACCCTTTTGGTTCTGGCCCTCGACACGCCGACCGATTGCTTGCTCGAATCCTGTGGCGACAATCTGCTGCCACCACGGCGTGAGTTTATGCTTTGTCTTAAGAAGAGCGACAATCTCTTGATGCGATAGGTGACGCGCGCTCCTCGACTCGAGGAGCGCGATCCATTCGTCCCATGTTTTTCCGGTGTGTTTGGCGAGCGACGCCGACGTCGTTCGCATCAACGTTTCAACCTTCATTACTTTCGAAACGAAGATTTCATCGAGTTCGGCGCAGGAGATTCCGACGCCATGGTTGATGAATTCAACTTGAGAACAGTCGGATTCGTTTTCATCGCCGGAGCATTCGTCACTCC
>CAJYIL010000352.1 GCA_913774795.1 Pseudobdellovibrionaceae bacterium | reverse complement strand
CTCCCGACGCTTGCGTTCGATGACGAGGCCCACCCCGCCCGCTTTTCTTTGAGGCGAATGAGGCGTGCTTGCGGGCAAGAGAAAAATATCGCCCGCTTTCATATGGATGTCTTCGAACTGACCCCCGGGCGTTCGCGTCTTGAGCGTCATTTCACCCTCGAATTGGTAAAAAAACTCTTCGCTCTGGTTGACGTGAAAATCCGTGCGCGCGTTAGGGCCACCAACGGCCATAACGATGAACTCGTGATCTTTGAAGATCACCTTGTTCCCCACCGGCGGTTTGAGAAGGTGGCGATTTTCGTCGATCCACTTTTGCAGAGGAAACGCTTTCATGTCTTGGCCGCCACGCACTTGAGTTCGATCGCGATCGGCGTCGGCAAACAATTGATCTCAAGGGTCGTGCGGCACGGCGGATCGTCTTTGAAGTACTCCGCCCACAAACGATTGTAGATCGGGAAATCGTTTTTCATGTTCGTCAGGTAAACCGTGACATCGACGAGATCGGTCCAGGCGTATCCTGCATCTTCGAGAATGTGCTTTACGTTTTTAAAAACGCTGTGGCACTGAGCTTCGATGTCGTAGGAAGCGATTGTTCCATCGGCCGCGAGCTCGACTCCGGGAATTTTCTTGGTGCCGCGTTCTCTGGGACCGACTCCCGATAAGAACAGAAGGTTGCCGACTTTTTTCGCATGAGGATACGCGCCGACAGGTTCAGGGGCCTTGCTTGAATGAATGCTCATGTCAGACCTATGCAAATGTTTTTGGTTTCAGAGAAGAAACGAAGAGCGTCCATTCCACCCTCGCGCCCGACGCCTGACTCTTTGACGCCTCCAAAAGGCGTTCGCAGATCGCGGAACATCCAGGTGTTGACCCAAACGAGACCTGAGTGAAGATGACGCGCCACTCGGTGGGCGCGTTTGACATCGGTTGTCCAGACACTCGCCGAGAGCCCATAACGTGTTGAGTTCGCCATCTCGATGACTTCGTCCTCGCGATCGAACGGCATGATCGTCGCCACGGGGCCAAAAATTTCTTCTTGGTTGGTTTGGCAGAGATGGTCAACTCCTTCGATCAATGTCGGCGGTAAGAAGTAGCCTCTTGATTCGAGCGGCGTTCCTCCGCACAAAATTCGGCCGCCGTCTTTTTTTGCCTGCTCAATCGCCGCTTTCACTTTTTCGAAGTGAGGCTTCGAGGCGAGAGCTCCTTGTTCCGTTTCGGGTTTCAACGGATCACCTTGTCTCAGAGCGTTTGCGCGTTTGACGAGTTCGTCCCGAAATTTTTCGTACAGCGGCCGCTCCACGAAAATACGCGAGCCACAGAGACAGATTTGCCCTTGATTCAAGAAGCTTGAACGCACAGTCGTCGCGATCGCTTGCTCGAAATCGGCGTCTTTAAAGATGATGTTGGCGTTTTTTCCGCCCATTTCGAGCGAAATTTTTTTGAACGACCCTGCCGTTTGTTCGGCGATCCTCCGGCCCGTGAACGTGC
>CAJYIL010000351.1 GCA_913774795.1 Pseudobdellovibrionaceae bacterium | reverse complement strand
CCGGACTTTTCGCGAAGTACGTGGGAGCTTTGAGTGCGGCAGGCCTCGGAATCCGGCATGCCTCGATCCATACATTTCAAGAGACGGGCGTTTACGACTGGTTTGAAGTCAAAACCGAAAAGCCTGCGGCCACGATCGCGAAACTTCTGGCTCTCGCGCTCAACGCAAATTCCGCGAGCCCATCTTCGAAACGCCGCGTGCAGTTCGATGAAATCACGTTGGTGTCGCAATCGCGTGAGGAGTGGATCATCAGTTTCCGAGGAAAAGATCAGCCAGGCGCTCTTCTTCAAGCCGCGACTTCACTAGCGCGCGCCGGAGCCGAGATTCAGTGGGCCCGCGTCCATACGTGGGGACGACAAATCGACGACGTCTTTGGCATTCGTCCACCGACGGCCCCTGATTTCTTGGAGAGCCTAAAGGCGGATCATGGGTAAATGGTTCGCCATCTTGCTTCTTTTGCTCTCGATTTTCTCGGTTCAGTTCGGTGCTTCGATCGCAAAAAAGTTGTTCCCGGTTCTGGGGCCCGCGGGCGTTTGTTTCCTGCGTATCGCGGTTGCGACCGTGATCTTGGTCGGCGTCTGGAGACCGTGGCGGTTTCATCCGACGCGAAAACAAATTCGCACGATCGCGACTTACGGAGTCGCTCTCGGTGTCATGAACCTGACCTATTATCTATCACTTCAGCGTTTGCCTCTTGGGATCGCGGTCGCGCTTGAATTCATCGGGCCGCTTTCGGTGGCGCTCTTCTACTCCCGTCGCCTCCTTGATTTTCTTTGGGCGATTCTGGCGATTACGGGCATCGTCCTGATCTTGCCACGCGGGCAGGGTGATTTGAGTCTGGCCGGAATCGCGCTTGCGCTGACGGCGGGAGCGGGCTGGGCCTTCTATATTATCTTCGGCAAAAGGGCGTCGGGCGCGGCGCCCTCAGGCGTGACCACGTCGATCGGCATGAGTGTCGCTCTTCTCACGGTCTCGCCCGTGGCGCTCCCGCGACTCGAAATTTCTCATCTCATGGATCCATGGATTGCCCTCGCGGCGGTCGGCGTGGGCCTTCTTTCGAGTGCGCTTCCTTACTCGCTTGAAATGGCGGCTCTCCGCCATGTGCCTTCGAGAAACTTCGGCGTCTTGATGAGTTTATCGCCGGCCGTGGCCGCTCTTTCGGGCTACTTCGTCCTGCATGAGGCTTTGACACTCACTCAAGAGATGGCGATCGCATGCATCCTGATGGCGTCGTTCGGGAGCGCTCTTGCGATTCCGCCCGAAGCCCCGAAACCCATCGAAGTTTGATTTCGCGTTTCGGTTAGTGCGGCCCAAAAAATTTTTCGAGCTCGAGAAAAGTCGTCGAATCTGAAAAATTGATGCGGTCGCTTAGGCTTTAGCCCAGGTGAAAATCGCTCGAGAGGCGACAGCTCCGAGCTCGTCAGTGAACCCTCGACTTAGTCCAATATCGAGTCTTGAGTCCACACAGAAGTCCGATGAGTTTCCTGCACTTAAGCCCTTTCCTTCACTCGATGTAAGAATGGTTTTCGCGACCTTCATCTTGAAAACAGGATCGTCAGTTGGTCGGTCAGACTCGCAATTCGTCTGTCCAGTTTTTGTCGATTTCTAAAAACTTTGCGGCGAGGGGGTTGCGAATTCGAAAAAGGTCCGACAGACTTAAATACAGGTGAGCGAGACACACGGACCTGTGACTTGCGAACTTGTGTGTGTCGGTTATCTAAACGAAAGTCCTAAATTTAGCGGGAGGAGCAAGGATGCTCAGAGACGTATTGATTCAAAAAGGTTTGTCGAATCGCGAAGCAGAAGTTGCAGAGCTTGTTTCTAAAGGCCTCAGCAACAAAGAAGTCGCGAACCAACTTTTCGTAACTGAGAAGACGGTTAAGTTCCACCTCACGAACATCTACAAGAAGATGTCGGTTAAATCGCGCGCACAACTTATCGTTTGGTGCTTGCCTCACCTCGGCTTCGTCGAGAACGAGCCAGCTCAACCAACACTCCAAGACATTACCGCTCAAAGCGCGAACGCGAACACGATCAATACAATCCCAGCTGGTCACTCGACAGTTGGTAACGTCACTCCAATCCGCACAGACATCGGTTCTGGTAACGGCGGAAACGGCGACGTCGGCGCTTTCGGAATGTAATATCCTTGCCCGAAGACAGAATGTCTTTGGGCTGATGGACCGCTAATAAGAGACCGGAGCACTTCGATGGGCTCCGGTTTTGTTTTGTCCGAGGTATAAACTTTTAGAGTTTACGGACGTAGGGCGAGGCACGCATCTGGGCGCACTCTTGAGCGGTGATTTTACCATTGATGCTGCGGCCGTTGTCCGCGAGCAGGTGTTTCGGATCGCCGTTTTCACCCGCTTGGTGATCGCCATCGGTCAAGATGTGGGCGAGTTCGTGGCCGATCACTAACTCCGTTGTGTAGCCTGTTGGCTTTCCGCGACTCACCACCGAATCTTTGGCGATGAAAGCCGCGCCCTTCATGAAGCGGTTGCCTCCGATGAAGCTGTTTCCGGTCGACTCCGTTGTGAAGGCTGCCGATGTTCCGGCGCCACCGTTAAATTCGCTTTGTTGTCGGTGATCGATCAAAAAGAGCCACGGTTTTACCGCGTTGGGCATTTGATGGGCCATGGCTGCTTGGGAGTTATCGTCGTAAGGTTTCAAGGTCGGGCGATAATCGCCTGTCACAACGGTCGCCGCACCCACGCGAATTCCGCACTGGGCGTAGATCTTCGACATCTTCGCGATCGAATCGTTCACCTCTTGCTCAGTCCAACCGCTTGTTTTATCGATCATGACGGTCAGTTTAAATTCGTACTGGGCCTGAGGAACGACGGGTCTGAAATCAACCGCCTTTGCCTGCGGGTTCGAGAAGATGTTGCTGCGAAACGCCGAAGACGCGTCGTCAAAGGGGACCGTCCTGTAGTCGCACTTTCCTTTTACGGCCTCTTGAGATTGGACCACCGCCTGAACAGCGCGGCGGGCATCGCCATCTGCGTTCAGCCGCTCGATCGGCGGAGGAGGTTTCGGTCGGTGAGAGGCCTCAAGTTCACGGCGTCGTTTCTCCGCTTCGTACGCTCTGATTTTATCGAGACCGGCCTTGAGCGTGGGGGATTCGCCTCGCTCTTGGCGGGCGGCGTCCTCGAGTTCGCGGGCAAACTGAGTATCGTTGAACAAAGATTTTTTCTGCTGAGCGAACGCCGCGACACTGACAAGCAAAACAAAGAGCGAGAGCTTCATCCTTTCAGTCTACGTGATGCGTGGGGGAGATGACATTTGGCGAAAGTCGAGTTCGAATCGAAGGCCTGGAGGACTTCATCGCCATGGCCGTCAACCTCACTCCGCAGCCCGTTCGCGCAAGCCAAGTCACGATGACCGAGATGGTCTTGCCCCAACACACGAACTCTTTTCACAACGTTTTCGGGGGCCAGGTGATGGCGTGGATCGATATCTGCGCGGCGATCGCGGCCCAGCGCCACTCGCGCATGCCGTGCGTAACGGCGAGCGTGGACGCTCTTCAGTTTTTAGCGCCCGTGAAGCGTGGTTGGTTCATCACGCTGCGTGCGTCAGTGAATTATGTCGGCAAAACGTCGATGGAGATCGGTGTGAAAGTAGAAGCCGAAAATCCTCTGACCGGGGAACTTCATCACACGGCGAGTGCGTATCTGACCTTCGTGGCTTTAGATGAGAACAACACGCCTTCGGTTATTCCTCCGCTTTTAGCGGAGACCGACACTGAAAAGCGTCGGTACAAGCACGCGGAGATTCGTCGCAAGAATCGTCTCGCGCTCAAGGACCAGACGAACGCGGCGACTTAATCGCACCGGTCGGGTTCTCGAGAACCGCGATTAACTCTTTGTTCTTTTCTTGAAGCTCTTTTTTCGCGAGACCCGAAACGCAGGCGTCTTTGTGATCAGTGCCGACGTCCACGGTCACGATGTTGCGGCAAACGCTCGTCGGTGCGGGAGCCTTTTTGCTCTCAAGCCACGCGCGATAGTCTTTCACGGCTTTCAATGCGGCTTCGGATTGCTTGGCATCGATCGTCGTGTCGTGAACGGGTGATCCATTGAGTGATTGGATGACTTTCGTTTTTTGCAAATCAAAGCAGCGAGGATGTTTGCTCGAGAAGCAAACGCGCGCTTCGGGCTTCGCGGGCGCGATCGTGCAGAGCGCGTCGGGAGCGGCGTTGGCCTCGCAATTGGCCGCCTTCGCTGGCGCAGCACCGGGTGCTGCGGCCGGATCGCGCGGTGAGCCCTGCGCGTTCACTTGCACAGCCACGATCGTTCCGATCGCGACGTAGAGGAGGCCGGCCAAACATGTTTCGAGTCGTTGCTGAAGTTTTGTCATCGTCATTTATCTCACCGAGCGATTCGTGTTTTGAGGAGTCAGCTTCGCTCCGTCTTTCGCAGCCGCCTTTGAATTCGGAGCCGAAAAGCGAAGCGGGCAAGTCGGAGGAGTCGGAGCGGCACGACAGTTGATACGCTCGCTAATCGAAGGCTCGCTGAAGAGAGTCGTGAGTCGAGTCTTGGCAGGCTCGTACTGCGACATCAAGAGCGGGCGACCCTGATCTTCTGAGCAAGTCATCGCCGCGAACGGAAGAGCGGCGATCTGAAAATCGACGAGAGTCCATGAGTGTGAAATGTGTCCGAGTAAAGAGGCACCAAAGCGATCGGCGAAGGCTTCTTCAAAATCGGCTTGGCAAATCGCCGAGTGAGTCGCTCCGAGTTGCGCACGGGCCTTCGCTTTTGAGAGGCCGTTTTCCACAAGCGCTGCGCGAAACTCGTCTGAGTTTTCAAAAGAACTCTGAAACTGAGTCTCTAGGCACGACGCCGTCTCGCTAAACGTTTCGTAAGTCGCCGTTGTTAATTTCGGTTCTTCTTTTAAAATCCCGCAACCGGCGAGCTTCGCGATGTCTCTGTTGGGTTTCGTCACGACCATCTGTTTCGGGCGGTAATCTAAGATCTGCGAAACGGTCGGATTTAGCTCCTCTCGGAGCTGACCATTCTCGTCGAACTTCGAGAAACTCTCATCGCATTGTCCGAGCTCCGCAGAGGCCAAGCGCGACTCGTCGAGCGAATAGATTTTCGATTGCGCGACACACGGTGAAATCACGTGACCCATCTCGTGCGTCAGAGCCCGGATGAGCTGAGTTTCGGTCACGTTCGTCGCCGCTACGCAGATGTGGAGCGTGTTTTCGAGAGCTGAGTAACTCGTATTCGGATAACCGGGAAGGGTCTCAGACCCGCAAGTCTCATCCAACTGGCTCGCGGAATTGATTTTCATCGAGCTGAGTCGCGCGATCAATGCGGCTCTCTCTGCCGACTCAGGTGACTTTGATTTTAGGAAATCGATGGCTTGTTTACGAACGCGGTCAGCGGTCGTTTGGGCCTTTGATGTACGAGCTGGAGCGGCTTTGATAAGTGTTTTGAAGGTCTGCTCGTTCGCACTGAGAATTTGCGGTCGTTCAATGGGGCCGATTTTCCAGGATGAAGCGCCGTTGTAGATGATGCCTCCATCTTTCGGCACGCCGAGGCCGGATGTGCCGCGCGCATCAAGCGGTGCTCTGAGGAGAGTCTCGCAGTCTGGCAAGACCGATGCATTGCAAGTTCGCAGGGCTGAAGGTGTTACAGCTTGAGCTCCGCTCGTAACAAGAATAGCTCCCAATGTCGCTGCCAGAGAGCGAAGCCCCACCCCAAAAACTCCTTCGTAACCGGTGTCTTCAGGATAGCGGAAACGGCCCTCGGGCTAAACGCGACCAAGGGCTAATCGTCTAGGCGGTGACGAGGAAATCTTTCCAGCGAGAAAGCATGGCGGGCGTCATGTGCGCGGCGCACACGGTGCCGCTCGAAGCCGGCTCTTTGCGCGTGATCTGCACTTCGCGGCCCAGTTCGAAGATGCGGTGCTCTTCGGATTTCGGGAAGAACAGCTCCACCTCTTCGTGAAGCGCTTGCGCGGCTTCAACCATGAGGCGCTTCAAGCGGTCCATGCCTTCGCCGGTCAGTGCTGAAACGAAGACGCGCGGGAACGCTTTGACCTGGAACTGTTTCTCGAACGGCGCCTGGTCGACCTTATTGAAGACCGTGATGATCGGCTTCGAATCCCAGCCGAATTCTTTGATCAACTGATTCACGACGTCGATCTGCGTTTGCATTTGCGGGTTCGAAAGATCGACGACGTGAACGAGCACATCGGCTTCCGCGGATTCTTCGAGCGTCGCTTTAAACGCCTCGATGAGCTGCGGAGGAAGACGGCGAATGAAGCCCACGGTATCGGTCAAGACCGCTGGAGGCCCATCGGGCAAGTGCACTTTGCGCGTGGTCGGATCAAGTGTCGCGAAGACTTGGTCCTTTGCGAGCACTTGCGAGTGCGTGAGCGCGTTCAACAAAGTCGATTTACCCGTGTTGGTGTAGCCGATCAGCGCAAACGACGGCGTCTTGTTCCGACGGCGTGAGTTGCGGTGCTGTGAGCGGTTCGCACTCACGGTCTCCAGCTGTTTTTTGATGACCTTCACGCGGTCGCGAATGCGGCGACGGTCCATCTCGAGAGCGGTTTCACCAGGGCCGCGCGTTCCGATCCCGCCCCCTTGTCTCGAGAGGGAGCCGAGCCAGGCATCGACCATGCGCGGAAGTTGATCGAGCATTTGCGCGAGTTCGACCTGAAGTTTTCCTTCGTAAGTCTGCGCGCGCATCGCGAAGATATCGAGAATGATCTGGTTACGATCGAGAACGCGAACGCCCCATTCCGTCTCCAGGTTCCTTTGCTGAACGCCCGACAACAAGTGATCGACGATCACCACCGATGCTTGCGAATCGTTGACGAGCTCTTTGATCTCGTCGACTTTTCCTGAACCGATCAGGGTTGCTGGATTGTATTGCGGGAGAGTTTGGGTGAGAGAGCCGACAACTTCGCCGCCTGCGGCGAAGGCCAGCTCTTCAAGTTCAGCGAGCGATTCTTTTAGTTCGACGTAAGAATCGCTTTTGAGTCCGACACCAATAACCACGACACGTTCTTGAGGTCGCAAAATCGATGTAGCTATCTCGTTACTCCTTCAACCAGAGCCCGTGTCAGATTCCGATCGCCCAATTACGAAGGGGTTCCTGAGGGACTCAGCCCAAGCCTCACTAGGCCCGGCCGCCACGAACGTGTGGCTGACTCTTATTTTACTACAGACGAGCGCCCAAGAAACAAACATTTTCATTTAGAGACTTCGACAAGAACGTGTTGGGACTGGGGGTATGGGTTTTCCTTATGGGTGGTATCCCCGGGCGCAGACGCCGAGATCGATGTCCAAGTGACGAGATTCGTGGCCGCCTACCATGAAAGTGAAATTAGCTATCTCTCGTCGATCGACAACTGCTCGGGCTGTAAACTCGTTGATCCGGATCACAGCGAATCGAAAAAATCCCAGATGACGTCGTTTGCGATGATGGCTTTCGTCGGAGTGCCCTTCGCTATCGGAGAAGGTTTTTTCCCGCCGGGCCACGAGTGGCCACCGGTGTCGGTCACGCAGAGCTGAACCTGCGCCTCCTCACAGAAGGAGCGTTCGCAATAAGCGCCTTTCGTCTCAAGTATCCGTTTAGCCGGCGTGCTGCATTTTTCGAGCGCGCGCCACTTTTCAATCGTCTTCGGCACCGAAGTAAAGTTTGTCACCTGCGAGAGATCGCGAAACGCGTCTTTGCCGGCTCCACCGTTGAACAACACATGGTCGTCATCCTTCGCGTGAATGTGGAGAACGGAGACCAAATGGGTCGGCTTACACTCAGTTGTGTTGTCGGTACCTGCAACTGACGCGATCGCGCGAATGGTGCCCGAGAGTTCGCACGCGAGCCGGTACGACATCATTCCACCGTTGGACATGCCAGTTGCAAAAATGCGTTTGGAATCAATCGCGAGCTGGCTTGAGGTTTTGCGGATGATATCTCGAATGAACGAGACGTCGTCTGATTTCGAATCGCGCGCTTTTCCGCAGCAGCGGCCTGCATTCCAGGTCGCTAATTTTCCCGATTTAAAGGCACTTATGCCGTTCGGGAACACGGCGACATAGCCCCGTTGGTCGCTTGACGAAATTTGGTGATAGAACTCTTCGGTCGACTGAATCGTCATATCGCCGCCGCCCCCGTGCAGAACGATGAGAAGTGGGGCGGGTGATTTCAACTTCGCGGGCACATGCACTTTATAAAAACGCTCGCCGATCGTGAACGTATAATCACCGGCTTTCGTGATCTTCTCGGGAGGAGCTTCGGCGGCGGGAGCCTCTTTCGATTGTGCCCGCTCAAAGAAGCGTTGTTTGACTCGCTCACGCAAATTCGCGTGAGCGACCGAGGTCAATAGAACGAAGAGGAGGATGAAAACTCGCATCTCGATGATGGGTCTTTACTTCAGTGTCGAAGCCATCTCTTGAAACGCTTGCGCTTCGAGTGCGGTCATCGCCGTCGTGTTGATGATGTCGTCTACGTTCGAGGTTCGCTGTAGAACGTTCGCCGGACGTTTAACACCCATCAAGAAAGGCCCGATGACCTCGGCACCACCGAGTTGCTGCAAAAGCTTGTACGAGATGTTCCCTGAATCAAGATTCGGGAACACCAAGATGTTTGCGCCGTTTTTGATATCGCAGAACGGGAAGATACGCTCGACGATATCCGGATTTACCGCGGTATCGGCCTGCATCTCGCCGTCGACGATGTAGTGCGGGTAGTGCTTCTTCACGATGTCGGCCG
>CAJYIL010000350.1 GCA_913774795.1 Pseudobdellovibrionaceae bacterium | reverse complement strand
CGAATCACGGCGTCGCTAGATTCAGTCAAAGCGATTAATGACGACTCGGATTACAGCAAACCTCCGAGAATACGAGGACATTACCCGTCCTGAATCATCGTACTCAAAAACTAAGAAGCATTCGACGATGCATCATATTCATACGACCGACGGTCCCCCCATGAAAGTTAAGCACGACGCCTGTGCCCGCAGAAACTCAAGATCGCACAGGAGGAATTTAAGAAGATGATCGATCTCGGCATCTGTCGACCTTCCGACAGCTCATGTTCATCTCCGCTGCATCTAGTGCAGAAGAAGTCCGGCGAATAGCGACCGTGTGGCGATTACCGCCCACTCAACGCCCGCACGATTCCAGATAACTACTCGCTGCGTTACGTCGACGACTTCACCGCATTTTTGCATGGAAAGACAGTGTTCTCTGTTTTCAATCTTGTCCGTGCATTTCTCCAGATACCCGTCGCGCCAGATGACGTCCCAAAAACGGCAATCATCACGCCGTTCGGCCTGTTCGAATTGTTATACATGACGTTTGGACTCAAGAACGCCGGGCAGACGTTTTAGCGCTTCATCGACGAGGTCACACGGGACCTAGACTTCGCGTCCCAAGACGAGGAGGAGCACAAGGTCCACCTCAAAATCCTCTTCCAACGCATACGCGACTTCGCACTGGTTATTAACGCCCCGAAGTGCCAAATCACACAGCCGGAGGTGAAGTTTTTTGGACATCTCATCAACAAAGACGGTATCAAACTGCTCCCGGAAAAAGTCGAAGCCGTCACCAAGACGGAACCGCCTAAGACGATCAAGTCATTACGTGGATTCCTCGGCACAGTCAATTTCTACAGGAAGTTCATCAAGAACGCCGCTGAAATTCTCTCGCCGCTTAACAAATTGCTCGAAGGTCCAAACGTGAAAGGATCTCATCAAGTCCATTGGACTCACCCACTTTCAGCACGCTTTCGACGCCGCAAAACAAGCTCTCGCCAATGAGACTCTGCTCGTTCATCCTAACAACGACGCAGAATGGGCTGTTTTCACCGACGCATCGAAATACGGAATCGGCGCTGTTCTTCAACAGCGAACAAACCACG
>CAJYIL010000349.1 GCA_913774795.1 Pseudobdellovibrionaceae bacterium | reverse complement strand
TGGCCGACTTCGTAGCCCTTCGTGCCCTTCTCAACCAAGAACGTCGAGATTTGAGGTTTGCCGTTCACGGTACCCGTGCGCGCGTAAACCCAAACGAGATCGGCCGGAGTGCCTTCGTCGTCGATGCATCCGTTCGTGATCCACATCTTGCGACCGTTGATAACGTAGCCGTCGCCTTTTTTGACGGCCGTCGTCTCAAGGCCGAGAACATCGGTACCAACCGCTGGCTCTGACATCGCCATGCAGCCGATGAGTTCGCCCGATGAAACTCCAGGCAAGAACCGACGCTTTTGCTCGTCGTTCCCGTTCACTGCGAGGTTGTTTACGAAGAGCATCGAGTGCGCGAGGTACGCCAAACAGAAGCCCGGGTCTGAAGCCGAAAGTTCTTCGTTCACGATACAGGCGGCCGTTGCATCCATACCGCTTCCGCCGAATTCTTCGGGAACGGTCAAACCTAGAAGACCCAACTCACCCAGTTTGCGGAAAAGCTTGAGGTTGAATTTTTCGGCGCGATCATACTCGAGGGCTTGCGGCTCGACTTCAGACTTCACGAATTCCCGAACAGTTTCGCGAAGCATTTTGTGCTCCGGGGTTGGGTTCGAAAGGTCAAATTCTCGCAACGTTTGATCGATCATTGAAGACTCCTCGTGACTAGCTTGGAAAGTGCGAGAATCATGGGCAAACCGACTCGCGTTGTCAATTGGCTCGGCGTTGACTTCGCTCTCCGCGTAACATTTGATCCTCCTAGACGATTTGAGTGCGAATTCGGTGGAGAAAGACCCTGTGGGCAAGAACGAAAAAGTCGATTTAGCGATCATTGGCGGAGGCCTTGCCGGCGGATTAACCGCGTACTTCATGGCGCAGGCTCATCCCGGTCGTTCGATCATTTTGGCTGAGCAAAACGACGAGCTCGGCGGCAATCACACATGGTCTTTTTTCGGAGCCGATGTTTCTCCGGCCGCACTCGAACTCTTGAAGCCGTTGATCTCCCGCTCATGGGCTGCAACGAGTGTCGAGTTCCCGCGCGTGAAGCGCACGATCGATGGCGAATATCATTCGATCCGCAGCGAAGACTTCAACCGCGTTCTCAAAGAAAAACTCGGCGATAAAATATGGTTCTCGATGACGGCGACGAAAGTCACCGACACAACAGTTTTGTTCGAAGACGGCTCTTCGATCGATGCCGCCGCCGTTTTCGATGCGCGCGGTCTCCAGCAAATTCCGGTCAACGGCTTAAACGGCTACCAAAAGTTTATCGGTTACGATGTGACTCTTCAAGAGCCTCACGGCCTCACCGCCCCGATCATCATGGACGCCACGTGCCCGCAGCTCGACGGCTACCGTTTCTTCTACCTGTTGCCATGGGATCAAACGCGTCTTTTGGTCGAAGAAACGTTTTACAGCGACACCGCCGATCTCAACGAAGAGCGCATCTCGCGCTCCATCAAATCGTACATCGAGCGCCGCGGCTGGAAGCTCAAGTCAATCGACCGCGAAGAACGCGGCGTTCTTCCGATTCCATTGACGAGTGATGCAATCGTGACATCGAACGCCGGCGAACCTGTTCTTCTCGGCATGCGCGCGGGCTTCTTTCACGCGACGACTGGCTTCTCTCTGCCTGACGCCGTTCGCTTCGCCGAATTCCTTGCAAAGGCGCCGGAGCTCACCACACCAACGGCACGCGAATCTCTCGCGAAATTCAGACGACCTTGGCTCTCGCGCCAGCGTTTCTACCGCTTGCTGAACCGCTTGCTGTTTCAAGCCAGTGAGCCGTCTCTTCGCTACATCGTTTTCCAAAAATTCTACGAGCACACCGACGACGTCATTCAACGTTTCTACGGTGGCCGCACCTCATGGACCGATCGCGTGCGCATCCTCTCGGGTAAACCGCCCGTCCCGGTGTCGCTTGCGATTAAAAACTTCTCGGAGCGCTCAGCGATCGAGCGCATAGGGAGCACGCGATGACTCACCTTGAGGCCCTCAAGACTTCAATCGAGGACCTCCCGTCGGAGTCGTCTCCCGTTCAGAAAATTCTCAATTCTTCGCTCTACGAACCGATCGAGGATTTGCTCGCGCGTCCCTCGAAACAGTTTTGCGCAAGCCTCGTACGTGCAGGCTACTTGTTCATTCGTCCTTCGGGCGGCACAACCTTGTGCACGCTTTTGGCGGAGGTGCTCGAGAGCATCCACGCAGGCTCCCTCATCGTCGACGATATTCAAGACGGTTCGCGAGAACGTCGGGGCTCTCCCACGCTTCACGAGAAGTATGGCGTGCCGCTCGCTCTTAACGCCGGCAACTTTCTTTACTTTCAGCCGTTCTCGTTGATCGAATCGCTCGGTCTACCGGAACGCACCGAACTGCGCGTCTACCGTCTCTGCCACGAGGCGATGTTGAACGCCCACTTAGGTCAAGCGCTCGATCTCGGCACCGACATCTTGTCGGTGCACCCATCAAAGATGACCCAGGTTTGCGAGACGACGTCACGACTCAAAACAGGATCACTCACATCGCTCGGTCTCTGTCTCGGAGCCGCACTTGCGGGAGCTGACGACGCTACCCTTTCGGCACTGAAAACGTTCGGAGATAACTTTGGTATCGCGCTTCAGCGCTTTGACGACATCGGGAATCTCGCGCTCCCAGAAGGCGATCTCAAGCGCTTCGAAGATCTTTCTCTCAAGCGACCGTCGTGGGCTTGGGCGCTGGCGAGCGAACGATCTCGCTTTGATCAATTCGTGTTTGCAGCGTCGCGCTTGCCCGACGATGTCATGCTGAGCTCGTGGCTTGAGCGCGAAAACTTCTTCGCGTTCGCCCAACACCAAAATGAAAACTTCCTCGAGGCCTCTTTGCGCGCGCTCGACCTAAAAGGTGATGAAAGCCGCGCGATCCTCGAGAACTTAAGCGAAAAGCTCAAGGCGTCATATGGAACAAAAAAAGTCTCGTAATTCAGATTCCCGCCGCGCAATCGTTATCGGAAGCGGATTCGGTGGTCTTGCGGCCGCCATCCGTCTTCAATCAGCCGGCATCCAGACAACGATTTTCGAAAAGCGCGACATGCCCGGTGGCCGCGCATATGTCTACCGCGACAAAGGCTTTACGTTCGACGCGGGCCCAACTGTCATCACGGCGCCCGAGTGCCTCGAAGAACTCTTCTCTTTGAGCGGAAGAAAAATCGAAGACTACATCGAGCTCATGCCGGTGACGCCTTTTTATCGCTTGTTCTGGGAAGACGGCTTCAAATTTGATTACACCAATGACATGGACGACACTCTCGAGCAAATCCGCAAGGTTTCTCCCGACGACGTCAGCGGCTACCAACGCTTTTTGAAATACTCGAAAGATGTTTTCGCCGAAGGTTACACGAAGCTCGCTCATGTTCCGTTCTTAAACTGGTGGAGCATGATCCGCGTCGCTCCTCAGCTCGTAAAACTCGGCGCCTACCGCTCGGTTTACTCGACGGTCGCGAAATTCATCAAAGACGAACACTTGCGGCAGGCGTTTTCGTTTCACTCACTTTTGGTCGGCGGCAACCCCTTCACGACTTCGTCAATCTACACGCTCATTCACTATCTTGAGCGCAACTGGGGCGTGTTCTTCCCACGTGGAGGCACGGGCGCTCTGGTTCGCGCGCTCGTAAAACTCTTCGAAGACCTGGGCGGAACAATTCGTTACCAAGCCGAGATCGACCGCATCATCACCGATACAGACGAAACCGGCGCCTCCCGCGGCCGCGTGACGGGCGTTCGTTTGATGAGCGGAGAAACGGTCCCTTGCGATATTTGCGTTTCGAATGCCGACGTCGTTCACACGTACCGCGACATGCTCCAGAAGGCCCCAGCAGCGAAAGCGAAAACAAAAAAGCTTTTGAACATGAACCAAAGCATGTCTCTGGTGGTGATCTACTTCGGAACAAAAAAGCGCTACCCACAACTTGCGCACCACAATGTCTTGTTCGGGCCTCGCTACAAAGGTCTCTTGAAAGACATCTTCTCAAACGGCCGCCTGCCTGAAGACTTCTCGCTCTACCTGCATGCCCCAACCGTCAGCGATCCAACGCTGGCGCCTGAAGGTTGCGAAGCCTTCTACGTTCTCTCACCAGTTTCAAACCTCGGCAAACTCGAGATCGACTGGAACGTCGAAGGCCCCAAGTACGCCGACAAAATTCTCAACTACCTCGAAGAACGCTACCTGCCCGGACTTCGCGAGAACTTGGTCACTCAGCGCATCTTCACGCCCGAAGACTTCAAGCATGAACTCAATGCGCACCAAGGTGCCGCGTTCTCGCTTGAACCGGTTCTCACGCAGTCGGCGTTCTTCAGAACGCACAACCGCGACGAAAACTTGCGCGGTCTTTACGTCGTCGGCGCCGGCACACACCCGGGCGCAGGTGTTCCGGGCGTGGTGAATAGCGCGAAAGCGACGGCTTCTCTGGTCTTGAACGACTTCGCATGATGAGTGACTCAAACGTCGCGACATCGAACGTGAACGCGATCGTGAACATGAACGCGAACGTTTCAAACGTGTCTTCAGAAACTCGCGCCATTATGAAGAAGGGCTCGAAGACCTTCTCGTTCGCCGCGATGCTTTTTGATCGCGACTCTCGAGAAGGCGCCGAGCTTCTCTACACGTGGTGCCGCGCTTGCGATGACGCTGTCGACAACGAGCCCAACCAAGTGCGCGCGTTAGCTCAGCTCCAGCGTCTTCGTGCGAACACCGCTCGCGCCTTTCGTGGCGAGCTCGGTGATGATCTGACTTTCACCGCCTTCGAGCTTCTCCATCGACGTCACGGAATCGACGAGGAACACGCGCAAGCCCTGCTTGACGGCATGCAAATGGATGTCGAGGGCGCACTTATTCCTGACGACGCTACGCTGGAGCTTTACTGCTACCGCGTTGCCGGAGTCGTGGGCCTGATGATGTCGAAAGTGATGGGCGTCGCGAATGCCAAAGCTTATCGCCACGCGATCGATACCGGCCTTGCGATGCAGATGACAAACATCTCACGCGATATCCGCGAAGACTTCGAGAGACGCCGCACGTACATCCCGGCATCCTGGAATCCGCCCACGACCTACGATCCACAGGCTTTCGCGCCTCTCGCACGCCGTCTTGTCGAGCGCGCAGAAGGTCTCTATGCGAGCGGAGAACAGGGCTTAAGATATTTGCCGTTTCGTGCGGCGCTTGCGGTTGCGTGCGCTCAAGCGATTTACCGGGAGATCGGTCGAAAAGTCGTGAGCCGCGGCGCTCGCGCCTGGGATTCACGAACGGTGGTGAGTCTCCCGAGAAAGGTCGTTCTCGCAGCTCAGGCCATCGCGAGAGTCATCGCTTCACGCGCGATTTTCAACTCGGCTGCTGCCCGTTCCTGAGAGGCTTGTTTCGCCGCCGTCTTCCTGAATACGGTTTGCGACAATCTTTTCTTTCACGCGGTTCAATACGGCCTCGAGCTCGCGAAACGTAAATGGCTTTTCGAGACGCTCAAGGTTTTGGTAAGTCGATGCGCGCTTTTCGTCGGGTCGATCCCAGAAACCGGTCCACAGGATAAAAGGCATCTGTGGGAACTTGGCACGAACGCGATCGAGAAGAGCAAAGCCGCCCATTGGTTGCATCCGGATATCCGTCAGAACCACATCGACCGTTTCGTCGCGCAAGATCTCGAGCGCCTTCTCGGCCGAACACGCGCCGGTCACATCGAAATCAAATCGTGCGCAGACTTCCAGAACGGGATCGAGGAGGTCTTTATCGTCATCAACAATCAACAACCGTAATTTCCGACTCATAAATAAAGAATCGGACAAACCAAATGAATTTGGTAGAGCATCTGGGCGTTTAGTTTTGAGCAAAAGTTTTAGCTATGACTAAGTGACTGGAATCGTGGCGAAGTTAAGAGGCACTAACCTGTGACGTTTTCACGACGGCTTCCCGCACGCTGTGCGGGAAGCCGAACACATCGTCCGATTAGGAGCATCCCATCGAGTTGCCACAGTTGAGACAGCGGTAGCACGTGCCGTTTCGGACTGTGACGTGCCCGCACGTCGAGCAGAGAGGGGCGTCGCCCATCATCTTCGAGAGCTGCGCGTTGAGTGGGTCGGCCGAAGTGGTGCCGTCAGGCTCAACAGCCGTAAACGTGATTTTACGGTTTGCAGGCCTTGAGATATCCCCAGCTTTTTCCACGGCTTGTTCAGACATCCGCACGGCCTCCGCGTTCGCCGCGGCGATTTCTCGGATCAACTGCTCACGTGAGGTGGCCGAAGGAATCGTTGCCGACTCCAGCGGTAAGCTCATTTGATCCTGGGCCGGTTTCACTTGCAAAAAGTCAGTTCGACCCAGGTATTCATAACCGAGAACACGGAACACATAATCGATCAGCGAAGTCGCCTGTTTCACATAAGGATGATTGACCATTCCGGCTGGTTCGAACTTCGTAAAGACGAACTTATCCACATAGTCCTCAAGCGGCACACCGTACTGAAGTCCAGTCGAAACCGCGATCGCAAAACAGTTCATCAATGAGCGGAGTGTCGCGCCTTCCTTGGCGACGTCGATGAAGATCTCGCCGAGACGACCATCTTCGTACTCGCCTGTTCTCAAGAACACCTTCACATCGCCCACACGCGATTCGACCGTGATTCCTGGTCGACGCTGAGGGAGCTTGTTCTTACGCGCCGGAGCCAGCGCTACCGCTCGCGCGACCGCGTCTTCGAGATCCTTCTGCGAGTAGACGAGAGCTTCTCCACGCTCGTTCACCGCGGCCGCAGCCGCCGTCTCGGTTTTCTTCTGTGTTCCCGAACCCGAAAGCACTTGCGCCATCTTTGAGCCGTCACGATATATCGCGACCGCTTTCACACCCATTTTCCAAGCCTGATGATAGACATCGGCGATTTCTTCGACCGTCGCCTCATTCGGCATGTTTACAGTTTTTGAGATCGCACCCGACAAGAACGGCTGCGCGGCCGCCATCATCCGAACGTGCGACATCGGAGACAAGAAGCGCTGACCTTCAAGCCCACACTTATTCGCGCAATCGAAGACCGGCAAGTCGACAGCGCGGAGGTGCGGTGCACCCTCCACCGTCATGCGACCACAGGCAATCGCCGAAGCCGTCGCAATTTGGTCAGCCGTGAAGCCCAATGCTTCCAGAACTGGCCCTTTCAACGAGTCTTTCACGAGCCCCAAACGCGCAAGTCCCTCTTCACCGAGAACCCAAGGCGAAACGGCGGAGTTCAGATCAAACGCTGACGGGAGCGCTGCCGTGATCTTCTGGAGATCGACGGCATTTGCTCCACGCGCTCGGAGCGACTCAGAATTGATGTAAGGCAAACCATCGAGCGACATCGTGCCGACCGCATACTCAACGATCTCGCCGACTTGCTTATCTGTGTAGCCGAGAACTTTAAGAGCTTTCGGAACCGATTGATTCACGATCTTGAAGTAACCGCCGCCCGCGAGTTTTTTGAATTTCACGAGAGCGAAATCAGGCTCGATGCCGGTGGTATCGCAATCCATGAGAAGCCCGATTGTTCCGGTCGGCGCCAACACGGTCGCTTGCGCATTTCTAAAGCCGTTCGCCGCACCGACTTCGAGCGCCTCGCGCCAAACTTCGCGGGCGCAGGTCATCACGTCACGCGGGATAAGATCAGCGTCGATATTTTCAACCGCTGCCTGATGCTGCTTCATCACCCGCATCATCGCTGACGCATTCTTCTCGTAGCCTGCGAACGCACCTTTGGCGATTGCGATCTCCGCCGATGTTCGAAACGCTTCTCCATGCATCAACGCGGTCAAAGCGCCGGCCCACGCGCGCGCCTCGTCTGAGTCGTAAGGAAGACCTTTGATCATCAAAAGTGTGCCGAGATTCGCGTAACCGAGACCGAGGGGGCGATAGTCGTGCGAATTCTGCGCGATCTTCTGGGTGGGATACGACGAGAAATCGACCAAGATCTCTTGAGCAGTAAAGAGAATGCGAGCCGTGTGACGGTACGCTTCGATATCGAACGTGCCGTCCTCTCTTAAAAACTTCACGAGATTCATCGACGACAAGTTACAAGCACTGTCGTCCAAGAACATGTATTCCGAGCAAGGGTTCGAACCGTTGATTCGATCGGTCTCGGGGCACGTATGCCACTTTTGAATCGTCGAATCGAATTGCACGCCAGGATCTGCGCACTCCCAAGCCGCTTGCGCGATTTGGGTCCAGAGATCGCGCGCGCGATACTCGGCGACAACGTGACCGTCCGTACGAGCGGTCGTTTCCCACGAGCCGTCTTGATCGACAGCTTTCATGAATGAATCAGGAATACGAACGGAGTTGTTTGAGTTCTGCCCGCTCACCGTGCGGTACGCATCTCCGTTGAAATCAGATGAGTAGCCCGCCTGAACGAGTGCCGCGACTTTTTTCTCTTCGCGCGCTTTCCAGTTAATGAATTCCGAGATCTCCGGGTGATCCATATCGAGCGAAACCATCTTCGCCGCTCGACGAGTTGTTCCGCCCGACTTCGTCGCTCCTGCGCCGCGATCAAGGACTTCTAAGAAGCTCATGAGACCTGAAGAAGTTCCGCCGCCGCTTAGTTTTTCCATCGAACCACGGATCTTCGAGAAGTTCGTGCCCGTGCCTGATCCGTACTTGAAAATACGCGCTTCGTTTTTCACGAGATCGAAGATCGACATCAAGTCGTCATCGACCGACTGAATGAAACACGCCGAACACTGGGGATTCTCGTAGGAGTTCGACGTCTCAAGCGGCTGGTTCTCGGTGAATGACCACGCAAAACTCCCGCCCGAACCCTGAATGCCGTATTCATGGAAGAGACCGCAGTTAAACCAAACCGGCGAATTGAACGCGCCTTTTTGGTTGAGCAAGATATGAACGAGTTCTTTTTCAAATTGTTCAGCATCTTTCGCCGACGCGAAATATCCGCCGAAGTCAGCGCCTGCTTTTGCGATCGTGTGCGCGACCCGATGAACGAGTTGACGAACGCTCGTCTCCGAACCGGTCTTCGGCACCCCGGCGCGTCTGAAATATTTTGAGACCGCGATGTCGGTCGCGAGCTGCGACCACGACTCCGGAACTTCAACCGAGTCAGCCGAGAAAACTTTGGCTCCGCTCGCATCTGAAATTTTTGATGAGCGCTTGGTCCACTTCACTTGCGCGTAAGGATCTTGGCCTTGCGGAACAAAGAACGGTTTGAAAGTCGCGCCGAGTGTTTTTGATTTTGTCTTGGTTGTCGACATGGGTGCTTGCTCCTTTGGCCCTATCCTTAGGCGTCGGTCGTTGGAAACCGGCGGAGTCGAAAATTCTGGGCGGGAGAGAGCGAAGGCGATTTCAGCCGAGTGGAGGACCCAGCCTTGGATCATCTCCGCTCTCTCGAGCCCTTGGAATCATCGAACCACTACCGGCAGGTTCCCGCAACAGCGAAAACCCTATATGTAGTGTTCATCTTATCATGACGCCACTAGCCGTAGTGATTTCGCGGCCTTACGTCTCACCTTGAGACAATGGAGCCCAGACGATGGTCTAGGTTGGCCCAGTTTGCTGCTGTTTTATCAGGCATTTTCTTCGAGCGACCACTACCCATAGGGGTCGAGTCAGCGTAGGGTCACTGCCCATGGATCCTCTCTACTTCGACAATCACGCCACGACCGCCGTCGACCCTCGCGTTCTCCAAGCGATGCGACCGACGTTCTCCGAGGTTTACGGTAACCCTCGCAGCGGTCATGCGTTCGGGTGGAAGGCCTCTTCGCTTGTCGAAAAAGCTCGGGCACAAGTGGCTTCGCTTATCGAAGCATCACCGGCGGAGATCGAATTCACCTCAAGTGCCACTGAATCCATACGCCGCGCCCTTCTCGACTCTGTAAACACCCGAGATTTACACATCATTACCTGCGCAACCGAACATCACGCGACTCTCGAAACATGCGCCGAGTTCTCTGACGTCACCGTTCTTCCGGTCGATCGCGAAGGTCGCGTGACTGTCGAGCAGGTGTTTGCCGCGTTGAAGCCAACGACCGCGCTTGTTTCGCTGATGCACGGGAATAACGAGATCGGCACGCTTCACGACATTTCGCTGATCGGACGCACTTTACGCGAGAAGCGCCCCGACATTTGGTTTCACGTCGATGCCGCACAGACGATCGGAAAACACGAGGTCTCCGTCGAACACTGCGATCTTCTCTCGATGAGCGCTCACAAATTTCACGGACCAAAAGGCGTCGGCGCGCTTTATCACCGATCAACACCGGGCCGTCGCGTGCATTTGCGCGAACGCCACGAGAGCACGGCTAATGTCTCCGGCATCGTTGGATTGGGCGCTGCGTGCGAGATCGCCTCGCGCGAGATCGATCGTGACCGTTCGCACATGACTCGCTTGCGCGATCAAATCATCTCGGTGATGTGCGCGTATAACGGAGTGGTCTTGAACGGCCCGCTTACCGATCGCCTCTGCAACAACATCAATGTGACGGTCGAAGGCCTCGAACCCGAGCTCCTTTTGAAGGACATCGCCTTCTCCAGCGGGAGCGCGTGCACGGGCCCAACCGCCTCGCACGTGCTTCAGGCGATCGGCGCTGTCGGCGATAACCCCCTCCTCACCACGATGAGATTTGGGCTGTCTCGCTTTACAACTAGTGAAGAAGTCTCAGTTTTACTCGAGCGCTTCGGCTCTTTGATGAAGAACGTGCGCTGATTTGCAAAACGTGTTAGAATACATAGAGTTAGGAAGACCGCTATGATCACGATCTCAGAGAACGCCGCAAAGCAAATTAACAAACTTAAAGACGACGGCACACCGGCCGAGTCTTTCCTTCGCGTTAAAGTTGTTCCGGGTGGCTGCTCGGGCATGTCGTACAAACTCGACTTCGACCAAACTCAAAACGACAAAGACAAAGTCTTCGAAGACCACGGGACAAAAGTCGTCGTCGATTCCAAATCGCTTCTCTACATCGCGGGCATGACCCTCGACTACGAAGGCGGCCTGAACGGAAAAGGTTTTACCTTCTCGAACCCGAACGCCTCTAAGACATGCGGCTGCGGTTCAAGCTTCGGCGTCTAGGCTAAAACAACGCGAGCCATCCCTCTGACAGCGGCTATTACGTATTCGTAGTCGTTCTTCGGTCCGTATCTATCGCTCCAACAAGTCGACGTGTAAACACGTCCACTCACCAGAGCACCCAAAACTCAGTTCTTCACAACCAGCGTATTCGGAAGCTCGTTGACATCATTGGGCTGAATTGGGAACTCGCGAGCGAGAATGTCGCCCACGCGACCGATGGCTTCAACATAACCAGCGCGCAGATCGCGCTCCTTCATGCAGGCAAGCAGGCCGTCAACGACCTCAACCCATGTCTCTTTGTTCAACTTCGCTGAGATCGACTCATCGCCCAAGATAACTGCGCGGTGCTCGAGAAGCGAAACGAAGATCAAAACGCCCGTTCGGCCTTCGGTTTGCGGGATCCCGGTTTGATGAAACTCGAGCTGGGCCCGGTTTAAGACCGAGAGAGCGAGATCTTCGGAGCTCGTGAATAAACGTCGAAGCACCGGGACATGCGCTGAGACAAAGCCGAATCCGAAGCTCAACCCGACGGCTACGACGTCGTAGATCCAAGCATGTCGTACAACTGTAGCTGCTCTTCTATGTAACGCAGAATGATGCAGGTGATGATTCCCCTGATTCCGCCCCCGTCCAAAGAAAGAATGGTTGTCTTTTTCATATGATTTTTCAC
>CAJYIL010000348.1 GCA_913774795.1 Pseudobdellovibrionaceae bacterium | reverse complement strand
GAGTCGACTCACGCTTTCACACGAGTGGCGTGAACTCGCTGACGGAGTGGGATCGCCCACGCGCCGTACGAAAGCGGTCGAACATCTCGATCGACTGCTGATGGATTTGACCGATGATCTGCCGAATTGGCGCGCCGAAGATATTTTGGGCGCGACCGAGGGTTAGCCTCGAGGCGAAATTTCCAGGGGTGTCTAAACGCTAGACAGTTCGGGTCTTGCCATATCCTATATGGGCGGCGAGGCGCGAGCACGGTGAATGCAATTACCAGCGCTCGTATGAAATTCATTAGCGCTCTTCTTACTTTTGCGACCGCCCTTTCGGCTCACGCCCTCACTCCGAACGTCGATCTTAAAGATCTGGCGAAGTACGTATCGGCTGATCAAGTTCAGGCTCAGCAGATGATCGATTTGATCAACCAAGATCCGACTCGGTACGGAGTGCCGGTCGGCATCACCTACTCAGGACTCAAAGCCGTTGGCCAGTCCGCGATCTCAACAATTTCGGTGCAAAACCAAACTCCGTACGGCGCTGATCTCTTTCTGATCTACACGTCGAACAAATCCGTCTTTCTCAATAAGGTGGCGATCGACATTTACGGAAATCCTCAGAGAACAGAAACTCTGGATCTTACCAAAAATCCGCCGACTGTTCAGATCGACATCTTGAATCGTCAGTTCACACTGAGAGAGTCGAAAACAGGTTTCCTTCGTTACGCTCCGGCGGCCATGGGATCTTTGATTCACCAACAGATTAACGACAATGCGAGCCCGTATCAGTCTTTGAGTCGTCCGTTTCGTTCGGCGTATTTGAGCCGTTCGAAATCGGAACTCTCGCGAACGAAACCTGATTATTACGCGGGCCGACCTTTTCTCCGCATCATTGATAACGAACAAAACTCGTACGGTGGATTTACTCCGTTTGGCCTTCACTACCAAATCAGCGACGAGCTTCAACGCGGATTTATTTCGAACGGTTGTTTCCGGTTGAGAGATAACGATCTTTTCGAGCTTTCGAATCTCGTTTTTTTCTCGAAAAAGCAGGGTGTGCCCTTGTCGGTGGTGAACTCGACTCAAGACGGGAATCGCCATCCGTACCCGATCATCAAGCGTTGGTTCAATACTCCACGAGTCGGCCTCGACAAGAAGGGTCAAGCCGCTTTTCTTGAGGACGAGCACGGCCTTTACATCTTCGATCGAGTCGATGGACTCGTAGCGGATCTTCTCCAAGCCGCTGGGTATTGAAAGGCGATACGTCTCGTTTACGGATACGACTGCGTTACGGTCGAGAAACCTCGACCGCTAAAATCGGACCATGCTAGCCTTTCTGTGAATGGCATTTCGATCTCCAGTTACCGGTATTAAGTTGGTCCGCGCGAACGCGAAGGGCGGTCTATTTTGGTACTGCCCTGACTCTAACGGGCGCTTGCTAACCCTGGTCATGGCCAAACACTTCTTGGGGCAAGATGGAGCGCGAGAGATTTGGGTGCGTGCCGATCTCTCAAAAAGTCTTAGCGAAAATCCGTGTCCCTCCTGCGCGAAGCCCATGCGGGTCGCGGCCGAGCCCGGTTGGATGGGCGGAGGGACATTAGATGTTTGCCGCGCCTGTCACCTCATTTGGGTCTCTGGCGAACAACACGACGAAATTCCAAAACCAGATGACTTGATCGTGAAAGGTGACGACACCAGAATTGGCGGTGACTCGACACTCGTCAGCGATGCCGGTCGCGAAATCGCGAAACAACTCATCAGCGAAGATGAGAAAGAAAACGCCGGCCTCTTCGACGAAGAACCTCAAGGTTTTCTGAAAACCATTCCGGGATTTTTTGGGCTCCCGGTCGAAGCGAAACCGCGTGTTTTAGGTGCGACATGGGCGTCATGGATCATCGGCGCGCTTTGCTTTCTCGTCTTCCTGATGACGAGAAACTCTGAAGACATTGTTCAATTCTTCGGATTTGTTCCGGATGAGCCATTGCGGATTTTTGGTTTGACCGCTTTTACGGCCGTGTTCCTCCATGCAGGCTTTGCCCATCTTCTCTCAAATCTCTATTTCTTCTTCGTATTTTCCGATGATGTCGAAGACGAAATGGGAACGTTTGAGTATTTCTTCTTCTTTCTCGGTTCGTGCGTTTTCGTAGCGGGCGGGGAGTTCGTCTTCTCGGGCAGCAAGTCTGTTCCGCACATTGGCTTAAGCGGATTTATCATGTCGGTGCTTGCCTACTACGCGCTCGAGTTCGGACGCTCGAAGATCGCGTTCGTGATCCCGTTCACTCAGTACTTTAGCTTAGGCAGAGGAGCGGGAACATTCTTGCACGGCTTTCGATGGCTGCAC
>CAJYIL010000347.1 GCA_913774795.1 Pseudobdellovibrionaceae bacterium | reverse complement strand
CTGATGATGCTTCTTTCGCGTCTTTTGGGCTGGGCGGTCTGGAGATGGCTCGCCTGGAACATCGCATTTCTGAGAGCGGAGCCCCGCCGATGAGCCGAATTGAAAAGCGTCTCTGGTTGGTCTGGCTTTCGATCTTCATTGTTTCACTTGCGGTCGCGGCGGGCGTCACGATCTCGCAGACTCGAGAGTTCCCGCGCTCGAACTTGGCGGTTCTCGGGCGGGCTTTAAGGCCTGAGCGAGACGCGCGCAAAATCGAGCGGGCCTCCTCTCTCGACGGTATTCAAAAACTTCGTGTCCAAACGACCGCGGCAAACATCATCGTTCGCCGAAACGAGGCCATGAACGATCTTTCGCTGACGCTTGAGGGTCAGTTTGTAAAGACGTCGAGTGAGCCGTTAAAACTGACAAAAGAACCGACTGCGCTCAAGATTGAAGTCGATGAGGGGCTCTCGAGATCGCCGTGGCGTTTTGCGTTTGATGACGAAAACCGAAATGCGTCGCTCACCGTTGTGCTTCCGCGCCAGTTTTCAGGTGGCCTGACGATCGAAACGGTTTCAGGCGACGTGACGCTCGAGTCGCTCTCGCTTGGCGAGCTGTCCTGGACAAGTGTCTCCGGCGAACTGCAAGCAACCGGCGGTGAGATTCACGTGGCTCGACTCAAGGGCGTGAGTGGAGATGTATCTTACTCCGGATCGACTTTTGAATTTGATCTTGATCTGACTTCCGCGGATGCAACGGTCACGTTCCAGAATATCGAAACTGCCATTCAGCCTAAGATCAATGTGCAGTCGGTGTCAGGACGCATCGATGTGACTGTTCCCGATAAGTCATCAGTCCGCATTTCGCTCTCAAGCGTGACCGGTGAAGCGTCGAGCTCACTCACTCTTCAGAAGTCGCTTCAATCGAAAGGGGCGCTGGAGGGGGTGCTCGGCGCGGGCGGAGGCGAACTCCGCTTACGTTCAGTCTCCGGGAACGTGCGTTTGACGACGCTTCAGGCGCATGATTAACGAGGCGTCTCGATCGAGGCAGGTTCCCGCACGCGCGGCTTCAGCGAAGAACCCACGTGTAGGCATAGCGCAATCATGATCGCGACACCTGCGAGCGACAGTGCCAGCAGTTGAAGAGTGGTTTTGCTAAAGGGAGTCGTTCGCATGACTCTCTATCGGAGAATGTTAAGTTCTCATTTATGGTTTTAAACTCGAATCCCTAAAAAGATCGTCTCTATTCGAGACTGTAGAGTCGAAGACCTGGGTTTGCTTTAACGAATTCAGCGAGATGCACGATGAAGCGGTCGTCGGCGACCGCTAGGCACCCTTGTGTCCAATTCACGCTGACGTTTAGAGCGCCGGCACAGGCGAAAAGGCGATCGGGGCCATGAATACCGACCGCGCCACCGGTGAAGCCTTTTGCGGATTGAGTGCGGGTCGGGTAACCGACCGGGATAAACAAACCGAAACGCTCCGATGCTTTGGGAGTGCCGAGTGAGTAAACGCCAAGCGGTGTTTTGAGATCGCCTTCGCGCGTTTTGCCCGTGCCGCCGCGTCCGATCGCCACGTCGAATCTCTCAACCGTCTTCGAATCGATGCAGGTGTGAAGCACTCCCGAACCCGTCAAGGCGACAAGGGCGGTCCCTTTACCTTCGCAAGGGTCAACACTCGGCGTGCGCTTTAAAATCAAAAGCTCTTTCGGAGTTAGGCTTGAACAATCGAGCCGCAAAGCCGCCTGAGATGCGAGTGAAAACAAAAGGAGTGCGGCCCAAACTAGCTTCTTCACGGGCTTCCCATCGTCGAAACGGTTTCTTGAGCGCGGAGGCTTGGAAGCACATTCTGCCAGCGTGGATCAATCGAACGCAAGATCTGGTCGTAACGATCGCGGAGAGCCGTGGACTCATCACGAGGACTTGCGTGGCCCATGCTCGAACGAGGATCGCCGACCTTTGCGACCACCAAATCGAGACGGCGTGAAGACTCCGACAAGCGGCTGATGAATTTTGCGCGCACTTGCTCGAAGCTTTGGCCCGAGCGAGCTTCAATCGCCGCTCTCAATTCGGGAGAGACTTCGTTATCGTAGACCTGACGGAAGAACGAGACCGCTCCGCCGAAGTGAGCACCTTTGATCATCAAGATGTCCATCCCGGAGATAAATGAATTCAGATAAACAGGGAGCATTTGGCCTAAAGACATCGGTTCGTAGTCACCCATCCACATCGCATCGCTGACGACGAGTGCGTTGAAGCCGAGCTGGCGACGCAAGACCTGTCTCAACAAGATCGGTGACTCCGTTGTCAGATGGTTTTGATCAAAAATCGGAATTTCCGCGTGCGACGCGAGAATGCTTAAGAGCTCCTGTTGGCCTTTTGCTTTCGAGTTGTTGATGAGATCGATGAACGGCTGGAGATGACGATTGATCTCTGTCATGTTCGTCGCTCGAGAAACCACCGTTCCTTCATGCGTATCGCCGCGAGTTTGCCCGAGACCCGGAAAGTGTTTCGTGACGAAAATCACTTTTCCGTTCTCGAAGAAGGCATCCATCGAAGCTTGCAAACACCTCGATACCAATGCGGGATCTTTGCTGACCGAGCGAAGAAGAAAGAGCGAATTCGAAAGATCCGAAACCATCGTCAGCGGATAATTGATCCCCACCGACGCGAGCTCCTTGGCCATGATCTGACCGTGCAGACGGCAAAGCTCAGTTCCGTATTGCGCCATCGACTTCTCCAGCCAGACGGGGTGTACGAGACCCGTCATCCCTTTTCTGAAACGTTGAATGCCTGGGGTGTTGTTTGCATTTGGTGTAAACGAAAGTCCTCCGCCTTCGTAGTCGGTCGAAAAGAGAAGACCTTTTTTTGTCCCTGTGGTCGCGGCTTTCGCCGCGTAGGCGCGGATCACGTCGCGGAGTTGATTGCCATCGGCCTTGTTCGCATTCCAGAAAACAAAACCCGCAGGGCGCTGGCTGACGATCGACTGCATCATGAGCGAGCTTGTCGCGGCTTCGAAATGTTCGACGATGAACTGACGACCGATTTCGTTACGGACCGAGTCGCTCGCATTTCGCTCAGGATGAAGATCCGCAGCTAAAACCGTGTCTGCTGTCAAATCCATGGAGGCGTGATCGGTCGTGGGAGCGCAGGCGGTTGTCAACAGACCCAAGGCGGCGAAAGCGAGGAGTGGGAGGCGCATCTTGAAAATTCTCCTTAACAGTCGTGACGTGAATTGCGCGCTGGGTTCGGCTTAATTTCATTTTGGCCGAACCGACACACACTCTCGGTCTGTTCGAAGAGTCTTATCGCAAGGGCTGTGCCTCTTTTGCGCTAGCGGTCAAAATCGCGATCCATGACGGTTTTGCGGCCATCGACGCGCGCGTTTTCGATTGCGCGGTCGCAGAGCCGACGAAGTCGATCCGAAAGAAGCTGCGAAACGGAATCGGAAGTGTTCATATCGCCGCGCTCTTTGACGTACGCTTTTAATTTACTGACGACGACGAGGATTTCGGACTCGAGCGAGTCTTTGTAGACGGACTTCGAAGCCGCCGGAGCTTGAGGTTTTGCAAACACGCGTTGCGGAGTGCTGCCGCGAGCGGCCGCCACGGCGGCAGCCTGTTGCTCAGGCGTCAGCGGCGCCTTTGCTCCGGTCGCACTCAGCGCCCCATCAGGCTTGGGGGCTGCCGCGCCTGGCGCGATTGCGTCGTCTCCCAGCTCCGACTTCCATTGCTCAAACGTCGGGGCTTTAGCTTCGACGGCGGCCGCGTCTTTGTGACGAGCGCCGGGCAAGTGTCGCTCCCAACAATGCACGCTATCGAAGACGTACCCGATTCGCTTTCGGTTACACGTCGAGACGGAGCAGACATAGTAGTTGGCGCTGTACTTGATCGGGTTTTTACAGCTCGAACAGCGGCGCCAGAAGTCAGGATTCAATTCCATCTGAAATTTCCTTATCTGCGAAGTTTGAATTCGACGCGGCGGTTGAGTTGTCGCCCCTGATAATTTCCGTTATCGGCGATCGGGCGCGATTCTCCGTAGCCAATCGCCGTAATCGACTTCGGCGCAAACGAATATTTTTGAACCATGTAGCGCTTGATCGCATTTGCACGACGCTGCGAAAGTTTCAGATTGTAGGCATCCGCTCCGATGGAATCGGTGTGGCCTTCGACGATGAGTTCTTTGAAACCGCCGCGCAAGAATTTTGCGAGCTCTTCAAGCACGCGCGCATAGTTACCGACCATTTTATCAGAGTCGAATTCAAACAAAATCGATTGAGTCCTGAAGCGCTCGACGGGGCCAGTTGACGTTTGCTCCGTCGTCAGAACTTGCAAGAGCTCTTCATCGACACTCTCTTCGGTCGCGCGCCCTTGAACGACCGCCGGGCGTTTCGAGGCCGTCGGGATGATCGATTTGAAGACGGGCCCGAACGTGTAATTCAAGCCCGTGTAGAGCCGGTAGTCGGGTGAGGCGAGACCTTGCGAAAGTTCGGTGCCGCCGCCCGCGTGAAGAGCCAAGTTCGTGTTGATGTCCCATTTGAAACCGAGAAGGGCCTCGGCCGACGAGAGTGAGCGACGATCGATTTCGTTCGAGTCTTCAGCCGGGAGCGAAGCGAAGATCTCGCCGATGATCTTCGTCGAAAACGAAGTTAAGTACGAGACCGCGCCGGAGAAAATAAATTGGTTCCCGAGCGGATTCGCAATCGTCCCCGGGATTTTCGATCCGGGCGATCTGGCGCGATAACCAATGTTTCCGCCGATCGCGAAACGACCAAGAGTCGTATCGGCAGCGGCTTCTGCGTTAAACGTCGGACTTCCGCCGCGACCGGCGTAAGGGTTGTTTTGAATCTGGTTAAAGTTGCCTGAGAAAACAAGGGCGAAGCCGCGCGAGTCGTTACCCCATAACCGGAATTTTGTGTTCACGCGAATCTCGGTTGAGCCCGTCGACGCGAACTCGCCTCGCGGTGACGTGCTGTCTTCCACGGACTGACTTAGAATCTGCGGCAGCGAAATCCCGATGTCCCAGAAATCCGTTAAGCCGACGCCCGCATTCAGATCGAGGCCGAGGAGTGTGTCATTAAACCGAGTCTTCGATTGGTTGGTATCGAAGTAGGGAAGAGAGTTGACCGCATAATTGAGAAAGAGACCGAGGTTGAAGATGCCTGGCTTCAATGTCTCAGACGATTGAACGGTGACGAAATCAAGACCACTCGTCGTCGGATTAAAGTTTTGAGCGTCGGGCCCCACAACATTGGCGCGCGCATTTTGTGGAGAAACAATCACGCCTGCGATGAAAACAAGTCCGGCCAAGGCGTTCGTAATTGGCACGATTCTCAGCTGCATGGTTTTCTCCGTTGCTCAATCAAGTTGAAGACTTAAGCTCAAGTCTCAGAGAGCAGACTAAGCGTGTCACGCGACGACACGGTGCAAAGTGCGAAACGGCAACGCCGTTTTAGAATCAACGTTGTAGGAGGATTTCACATCATGCTTCGTTCACTCGTCGTTGTTCTGTCAGCTCTTTGCGTTTCGGCGCCGTCATTCGCCGCCGACATTCCCCACGCCTGGATCGGCGGTCTCTTCGGTCTCGCGGTTCCCAACGCAGACAACACCACGTCTCGCACCATGCTGGGCGTGAGATCGGAAGAGCGTCGTGT
>CAJYIL010000346.1 GCA_913774795.1 Pseudobdellovibrionaceae bacterium | reverse complement strand
CCACGTTCATGTCGACAAGCGACGTGAGCGGAACAAGTTGCTGCGCATAGTTTCTCACCTGCAGCTGCGCGACTTGCTCTTTTGTCATGCGTTCATCAGGCGTGAGCGAAATACGAATATCGTAGCGGCGCCCATCGTTCGTAAATTGACCTTGCCTCAAGCCTCCAACGGCCGCACTCACCGTCTCGGCGATCGCCTGCATGTTGACGCCGTATTGAGCGCCCTTCTCACGAAGCGGCGTCAAACGAAGCTCAGGCTGACCCTCTTTGTAATCGGTATCGAGGTCCGAAACGAGGCCGGATGCAGCGAGCTTCGCCTGAACCTCCTCTGATTTTTGCTGAAGAACCGCGTAATTCGGTCCACGGATATTGAACGCGACCGGATACGAGCGACCCGACGTGAGCCCACGCGAAGATGCATCTCGCGCCGTGAGCTTAAGACCCTTTACGCCTTTGAACTTCGCCCGCGCGGCTTGCATGAAACCGACGTGCGAAACGCGTCGTTTGTCCTTCGGTACAAGCGTCACGCCGATAAATCCGTTGTTGACGGCGCCCTGTTGTCCACTGGAACCGACAGACACATAATAGCGTTCGACTTCTTTTTGCTCGCGAATCCACTCTTCGACTTTTCGAACCGTGGCATCGGTTTGAGTGAGAGACGATCCCGGAGGAGTTTGGATATTGAAAAAAACCAAGTTTTGATCCGACATCGGAACAAACTCTTTTCTCAGAACCGTGAACAAGAAAACGCTTACGATGAAAAGGGCCGTCGAAACGAAGATCGTCGTCCATTTCCACCGGAGCGCCACGGCGAGCGTTGAGCGGTATCCGTTTTCGAGAGCGTGAAACCACTTATGCGTGCGACGCGTGAGCCAGTTGTCGTCGTCTCCGCGTTTCATCATGGTCGCGCACCGCATAGGCGTGAGCGTGACCGCTTCAAGAAGAGAAAGTAAAACGGCGGTCGAAATCGTGATCCCGAACTGAAAGAAGAATTTGCCGATGATTCCTTGCATGAAAACCACCGGTAAGAAGATCGCCACGACCGCAACCGTCGCGGCCACCGCCGCCATCCAGATCTCGGCCGCCCCGTCGCTCGCGGCGATCTTTCGAGGCTTTCCCATCTTGAAATGCCGGATGATGTTCTCGAGCATCATGATCGCATCGTCGACAACGATCGAGATCGCCAACGCGAGAGCTAGAAGCGTGAATAAATTCAGCGTGAAGCCTGCGAAGTAAAGAACGACGAATGTTCCGAGAATCGAAGTCGGAATCGACAACAAAACGTTGATGACCGAAGACCAAGTCCCCAAAAACAAGAAACAGATGATCGCCGTCACCGCTGCCGCCATCATCAGCTTGTGAGTGGTCGTCTCGACGATTTGCTCGGTCGCTTTCGAGTAGTCGGCGTTAATCTGCATCTTATATCCGTCCGGGAGTTTCTTGTTGAGCTCCTCGACTTTTTTGTAAACGGCTTTCGCGACTTCGACTTCGTTCGATCCGCGTTGCTTGCGAATCCCCAGCGCCAAGCCATCGACACCGTTGACTCGTGCCACGCGGCGCACGTCAGAGAGCGAGTCGACGACAAGAGCCACGTCTTTGACCTGCAAGATTGGCTCTTGAATGACTTCGCCGCCGCGATTTCGGATCCAAAGATCACCGATCTCTTCGGGGTTAAGCCCCTCACCCATCGCGCGAACATTCGTCGACTTTCGGTCATCTTCGATGTAGCCCGCCGCCAGTTCTGAGTGCCCTTGTTGAATCGCGGTCGCGATGTCCAAAACTGTCAGTAAATTCTTTTTGAGTTTTACGTTATCGACGAAGATTCGTAGGTTGCGTGTCGAGAATCCGCTGACGTCGACTTCGCCCACGCCTTCAATCGTTTGAAACTGATCGGTCAGCACGAGATCCGTGAACTTCACCGCTTCGCGAATGCCCTTGGTCGTCTGAAGACCGATCGTCATGATCGGATCATCTTCTGGATTCGACTTCTTGATGATCGGAGGATCGACTTGCGGAGGGAGTTTGAGCTGAGAAAGTGCGGCTTGAACTTCTTGAAGAGCCGAATCGATGTTGCGGTTGATTTCGAATTCCATCCGCACGCTCGCCGAGCCTTGACGAATGGTCGAGCGAATCTCTTTAACGCCTTCGACCGAGATCACACGAGATTCGATCGGGTCAACGAGGTCAGCCTCGATCACCGCTGGCGCTGCTCCTTCGTAAGTCACACCGATGTTGAGAATCGGAAAATCGACGTCAGGCATTTGCGAAACGCCCAGACGCATGAAGCCGATCGCTCCGAAGACGATCATCGCCGTCATGATCATCCACGCAAAGACGGGTCGGTTGATCGAAATGTCTGCCAAAGATGTACGTTTCATCTATCTAAGAGTACCGAGTTTTAAGGTAACCACATACATAACCTAGACCCCTTCTCATTTGCGTTTCGACACTTCACGCTCTTGATCACGCGCACTCACGCGTCTGTTTAAGGAGGATTTTTCCATGAAGTTCAAAATCGGCGCTGCTGTCGCCACTCTAGCTTTCACATCTGTGTCACACTCCGCGGAAATCTTCGTGCGTGAGGCGCGTGGCAATTTGACTCGCAGACAGGTGGCTGAAGTCACCAGTCTTGTTAAAAACGCGGTTCAGAACATGTCGGAGCATACATTGGTCCGGTCGGCATCCCAGGCTGACTACACGTTGCAGCCTTCGGTCATTCAACGCGGTGACGAGCTGGTTCTCCGCGTAGAGAAGCAAAAGAACGGCGAAATCCTCGCGATGAGCGAAGAGACGATCAACTCAATCAACGCGTCAAGAGACCGCGCGATGGCGGTGACTGAAACTGCATTGACCGACGTGCCGTACGGCCGTGCTTACGCAACTGACGACGACGGCGCCGATTACGGCACGATGAGCGCTCAAACGATGTCGGCTGAAGACTCGGCATCGACCGGCGCGATCGACGTTAGCGATTCGAACACGCCGCGCTCACGCCAAGACAACTCATCGACATACCAAACGACAGGTGTCGACTCGACAGCGCGTTCTCCAGGCGCGGACGCATCGGTCGGCGAACTCACCAGCGCTTCACCTCGCATGATGAATCCAGACCGCATTGGTCAAGTTCAGCTCGGCGTGGGCCCATCGTTCGGGATCAACATGAAAGACGATGCCTTAATGTATGACTTGATGGCGGCTTACGCGGTCGACTTCAACGAAAACGTCGTCGGTAAAGTCTTCGGTGACTTCAACTTCTCGACAGGCTCGTCATCAACTCGCTTCATCAACTTGGGTGTCGCTGGCGAATACTACCCGTCACGCGAGCTTCTCACATTCGGTAAGCCTTACGTCGGAGCCAATCTGGGTTACGGATTCACACGCGACGGCCGCGGAAACAGCGGCGACGGTCTCTCGGCAGGTCTCGGCGCCGGATTCAAATTCCAGGCGGCAGAGTTGAACTGGGATGTGGCCGCGAACTATACGCTGCTTCTCGAGCAAGTCGCTGACTCGACACCGCAAGTGTTCGGTATTCGAGTCGCACTTGGCTTCTAAGCGCCTGAGCGCTTAGAACGGAAGACAGTAAGACTCTAAGCGAGGATCTTGATCGATCATCGATTTCATCAGAGTCGTGAACGCCTCGGCGCCGATCTTCTTAGACGGCACGAGGCGTTCTGCATTCTGGGCCATGTCAGAGGCGATGATCGAAGTCGCTTCAGGCAAACACTGGAAGAGCTCGGTCAATTTCGCTGCATTCGTCTTTTCTTTACGAACGACGAGTGCGCGCAGTGAGTCTCCGGTTTCGTCATAGTAAGTCGCGATGTCGCGCGCGCGAGCGATCTTCGCTGCAGCCGGGAAAGCCCCGATGACCGTCAGCACTTTTGTGCGGTCTGCTTCGGCGCTGAACCAGCCGTGGATGAGGTACCATCCACCGAGCTTGATCATTCCGCCGACCGATGTATCCGGCACCGTTCCGAACTTCAAGATCCACGAGTAGATGGTTTTCTGCATCTTCTCGCTATCGGCTTTGCCGTTCCCCATCGCTTTGATGAACGGAGCAAGAAGCGGGAACGCTTTCCAGAGTTCGTCGTTGTCGAGAACGGCGTTCTGGTTTTCGTCGTAACGAGCGAACATCGACTCGAGATAGTGCAGGATCGGGATCATCGATCTAAATTCTGACGAATCGATCGGTTCATCGGTCGCTCCCCGGTTGCGGCCCGCATTTTCGAGAGCGGTCAGCATCTCGGCTTGGCGTTTTCCGCTTCCGTCCTGGCGGGCCCATGACGTCAACTTCGGGAGGTTTACGGCGTAGCCGGTCCAAGTTCGTAAAAACTCTTTTCTGAAGCACGGGGTATTCAAATTTTGATTACCGAGTACGTCGAGTTTGGCGATGCCGCACGACTTCTCCATATCAGACCACATCTTATCAGCGATTTTCGATCCACCGACGACGATGTTGAACCACTCGACCGACTCCTGAAGACCCATGTACGCATTGCCGTCAGATGACGACATGAAGATCGCGTTCTCCATGAACGTGCGGATACCCGCTTGATTCGAGCGAATATCGATGAAGTTGAAGTCTCGGCCGAGATCACGGAGATCGAGATAGACCTCTTGGACTTCGGTATCGCGCATGCCGATGATGCCCGCGGCCGCTTGGGGATCGTGCGTCCAGCCGCTGATGACAGCCGACATGACGACACGAATCTGATTCAGTGAATCGAGATCTGATTTCGAAATCGCAGGGAGCTCTTTACGCGTAACGACGACCAAACGTCCCGCCCGGTCGTGAATCGGCGGTCGGCCTTTTGAGAGGAACTGAAGAAGCTGTTTTTGAGCGCGCTGACCCAGCGCGAACGTCAAATCATCCGCGAATCCGCGGCGCGTGAGTTGCTGACCCGCCAAGCTCTGACCCGCTTGTGTGATCGAGAGCTGGCCCGCGCTCTTCATCGTCGCGTTGACGATCGACTGGCCCGCGATGAAGTCGTAAGCAATCTCTTTCACTCGTTGGAGCTGCGCTTTTCCGAACTGCTGGGACTGGCGAGCCGAATCTGAGCGCCAAGCGCCGTAGAGAAGCTTACCGAAGACTGTCGGGAGTACCGCTTTCAGAGTCGAAACTTGAACGTAACGACCGCCGACCGACGGAAGCATTTGCTTGGCCGCCAATGCTTCGATCAAGCGTTCGAAATCCTCGCGAGGAATCGAACCTGAATGAGCTTGGACGGCCCGATCGAGCATGCTGACGACCTGACGAATCGCCGACTCAGTTAAAGCGAAATCGCGCCCAAACATTTCTGGGTTGCCTGCGATGTTGTACTTGAAACGAAGAGCAAGACTCCACGCTTCGCCGATGGTGCGAATCATCGGCGACCAATCTTTCGGTCGCAAGAGATCCACGTCACCGCCGAGGATGATCACTTTCAACGACTCAACGAGGGGCAGCCACTCGTGAACTGAATCATTTTGAAGGCCCAACGTGTGAACGCTCTGAAGAAGATCGTTGAAGCCCGTTTCGGGACGACCTGGCTCCGCGCGATCGAACTCAACCGCTAAGAGCTCAAGAAGCTGCGTGAGATTCGTCGATGCGTTGTTGACGTCGTTAACGCTCGCTTTCGCGGAGTTGAACAAAAGCGTTTGAATATTCGGAGAGACCGCGATCAACAGAGGTTTAGCGCGGAGGAGGATTGATTTGAAACGGGCAAATTCATTTGCGGTGATCAGATCGGCGCTCCCGCCGAGCAAGATCTGTTTCACTTTGAGGATCTGCTTCGACATCGTGTCGACGTCGCCCGCATTCGGAGAGTCAGGAGTTAGGAGGTACTGCGAGATGAACTCGCGAATTTCCATCTGCGTGTAAACGTTCTTCGTGCGACCCGAAACGTGCCGAGTGAAATCGTCGATCGCGACAACGGTGTCGTCGACCGCTTTTCCGATGTCGCCACTTCCGTCTTTCAACCATTTGCGAATGATATCGGGAACATCTTTGACGTTTTCTGCGTCACTCTTCTTTTCAAACGGTTTTGCCTCGTCCGGCTTAGGGCCGAAGAGGTAGCTGCATCCAGATGTCGTCAACGCGAATGCGAGCGCAAGCGCGATGAAACGCAGGTGTTTCAAAACCATGAGTCGTGCCCCTCCAAGATCGGGCCTTTATCCTCTGAGCCGGGTGGAGGTGCAAGCCAAGGTCCACGTATGGAGGAACCTTAAAGAGATGAGATCGCGTATATGCGATCTCGCGAGCGGGACTGTGGTTTTTACGTGGTGGGTCTTAGTGGACCGAAACGATTTCGTATTCGCGAGTCTCGCGGCCGGTATCGACCAAGGCCACATCACCTGCTTTACGCGTAATCAGGGCCTCGCCGAGAGGCGATTTCGGAGTCACGATCTGAATCGGAATTCCGTTGAAATCGACGGTCATTCCGCCGCCCGATGGCAGCAAAAACGCCCAAACGATTTTGCCGTCATGATCGAGCTCGACGAGAGCCGTTGACGAGATCGGCGTCTCTTCGCTGAAGTTCGTTACGTCCAGGAATCGCAGCATCAAGATGAACTGCTCAAGCTCTGCGACCCGCTTCGCCTGCGCGCCTGCAAGATAAGACGCTTCAAGGCCTCGCGTATCGTACTGGTCTTCGGCTTCGCTCTCTTCATGAGTTGCGGCTTCGTAGGTGTTGCGTGCGGCTTGCGCGAGCGTTTGGCGCTCGGCCTCAAGCTTTTCGATGATTTTTTCGACCAGTGCTTTTTTGTCCACGAGACGATGCTACGTGAGAATTCTGAGCCGGAAAAGAAAAAAGCCCCGAGCATTGACGCCCGAGGCTTTTAATCGCTCTCTCCGTTTTGAGAGATCTTACTTACAGAATGGCAAGTCAGGCTTCATTTGGCAGATGATATCGCACATCTGCTGATCGCCGAGTGGGCAATCTCCGCCAGGCATACCGCCTCCGCCGTTATCCGGTGGTTGCGGAGTTGTCGACGAACCATCGACGACGTGGATTTGAAGCGAAGAGGCCGACGAACCCGAAGCGTCTTTAACCGCTACTGTCGTGTCACCCTTTGCCGAAGCCGTGAATGTTCCGTCAGCGGCAATCGAGCCAACCGAACCGTTTGCGACCGCGTACGAGTAGTTACCCGCGCCGTGGACGCCCGAGAACTTCAATGTCTCGCCGACTTTCAAAGTCGCCGCCGCCGGAGCGATGAAGAGCTTCTTCGAGAGAACGGCTTCTGTCGCCGCCAAAGCGTCAACACGCGTGTTCGACGCAGTTTGGATTTGCGTTGTCGCGCCTGTCGTCTGGAGGAGTGCACGAACTTGTGCGCCCGTCAGAGTCGAGTCTTGAGCGAGCAAGAACGCAACGAGACCCGATACGAGCGGAGTCGCCATCGACGTGCCCGAGAGGTTTTGGTACTTGTTGCCCGGGAGAGTCGACATGATGTCGAGACCAGGAGCGGCCAAGTGAACAGTTTTTGTTCCGTAGTTTGACCAGTAAGGCTTTTCGTCGTTCGGACCCGAAGCCGCAACCGAGATCGTGTTCGGGAACCCTGAGTTCGATGGGTAAACTTCGGTTGTATCGTTGTTCTTACCGTCGTTCGCAGCTGCGACGACGAAGATGATGCCCGCATCGTCTGCGCGCTTCACGGCTTCAACGAGAGGACCCGCTTGCGAGCGAGAGATTGTCGCGCCCCACGAAGCCGAGATGACTTGAACTTTCTTTTGGATCGCGAAGTCGATCGCTTTGATCCCGTTGTTCAAATCGCCCGAACCGTTTTCATCCAAGAAACGGATTGGCATGATGTTGACGTCAGGAGAGATGCCTGTCGTGCCGTTGTTGATGAGACCGGTCGCGCCGATGATCCCTGCACAGTGTGTTCCGTGACCTGGGTTTTGGCTGCCGACTTTGTCCATCGCGTCTGGTGAGTTCGTGACGAAGTCGAAACCTGTCACCATATTTTGCGCAAGAGATTCGTGCTTGTAGTCAGTGCCGGTGTCGATGACCGCGACCGTGACTTTTTTCGAACCTTTATTTCCTGCTTTTGCCCAAGCCGCTTCGATGCCGACTTTTTTGATCGCCCACTGCTCACGAAGAGCGACTGGCTCAACCGGTGCGGTGAATGCGTGAACGCGTTGGTTCGGAACGACGTACTCAACGTTTGGATTCGACAAGAGTTGAACGAGAACGTTCTGCTCTTGCGCCATATCGACTTTTACCTTCAACAACTTCGCGTACGGGTTTTGATCAGCGACGAACATGTGCTGAGTTGTCCCGATGCTAGCGGCCGAGAAGAAGTGTTGCTGGCCTTTGTACTTAACCAGGTACTCACCTGGGATTTGCTCGGTCTGGCCGAAAGCCGAACCCGAAATAAGAACGAGTCCTGCTACGAGGCCCGTTACTGTCATGGCAATCCGTTGCCCGATACGCATATTTAGTTCCCCCTCAAAAAATTGGAAAATAAGCGACCTAGCTAGCGTTCATGCTGGACGAAAGTGTGTCCAACCTATTTTGAGCTTAGCGCGCTGCAATTTAGCGAACCTAGACCAGACTTAGGGCCTAGCTAACCTGACTGAGGAACGATCGTGGAACTCGATGCTAGACCATGGTCTGGGTCAGAGTTCGGTCGCCTGAAACACTGGAACAACGTTGGAGGGCGTATCGAACATGCGCACTTCGCCTTGATGAAGCCAGAGAACGCGGTCGCAATACTCGAGCGTTGAGAGCCGATGCGCGATGATGACTTGCGTGCGGTCTTTGAAGAACTCCCGTGTGGCTTTGACGAGAATCTCTTCAGACTGCGGATCGACAGAGGATGTCGCTTCATCCATGACAACAATTGGAGCGTCTTGAAGAAGACAGCGCGCCATACAGAGAAGTTGTCGTTCTCCGGCCGAGAGATTTCGCCCGCGCTCTTCAATCGTCGCATTCAAGTCGAGCTTCAAATCAACCCGCGCGAGAGCATCGCGCAAACGCTCATCAGGAATTGCATTAGACATATCGAGATTCTGTCGAACACTCCCGCGGAACAATGTCGGCTCTTGCGAGATGAGAGCGATGCTTCGTCTGAAGAGCGAAAGATCAACGTGAGGGTGATCATTCGGAGGTTGTCCGACTTCGGCCTCTCTTCCGTCGATTAAGATGCGCCCTTTTGCAAACGGGTAAAGACGGAATAACGCTTGAACGAAGCTTGTCTTGCCTGAGCCTGTACGACCGACGATCCCGATTTTTTCGCCCGGGCGAATTGTGAAATCGAGACCCTTCAAGACAAATGGATTTTCATCTCCGTAACGAAGCCACAGATTCTCGACCTGAATGCCCGCACACGCACCGGGAACGAGGCGAGTCTGCAGAAGACGATCTTCTTCGTGAGCCGCGTACGTCGGATGAGATGTCGCAAACTCACGAGTCGCCGGAAGTTTAAGGCCGGGCTCAAGAGGGCGTCTCAAATAATTATCGAGACGCTCAACGCCCGTCATGGCCTCTTCGAATTGCGCCAGCCATTCGAAGAACATCTGGATGCTTGTTCCCGAAAGCACGATAAACGTAAAGGCAACCCCGACTGAGCCGACCGAGACAAGACCGCTCTCGACGAGTTGAACACCCGCAATTCCCGTTACGACAAGTAGCATCGCGGTCGTCGTACTCATCTGGAGCGAGAAACCGAGAACGGCTTTCTGGGTCTTTAAGCGTTGGTCCATGTAACGATCGTTGAGGCTCAAGAAGCGTTTGAGGAAAACCGCTTGGCGAGCGAAGACGCGGATGATGCTAGCTCCTTGAGTGGTCTCGGAGAAATGAGCGATCGACGGAGATCGACTCGCGCTGAGCTCACGGCGTTCGATTCTTAAGCGGTCGCGATTGAAACGATAGATGCCGTAGTTGATGAGCCCAATCGCCACGATGATCGGGATGTAATAAGGGCTCGCGACGCAGACGAGCGCGATCATGCCGATCAGATCGAAAATGATGGCGCAGAATTCGGCGAGAGGCCCCCCGAAGAGTCGAAACACATTTGAATAATCTGACGAAAAGCGCGTGACGATTCGGCCAACCGGATTTTGATCGAAGAACTGGATGGGCTGCCGAGAGGTTCGGAGAGTGGTCTCGTCGTAGATGCGCGAGACCGCAAACGCCGACATTCTCGAAAACACAATTCGGTACAGCGCAACCGACATGAAGCCTGTCAACGTCATCGCGATCAAAAGCCAAATGTAATGCGCGCTCGAG
>CAJYIL010000345.1 GCA_913774795.1 Pseudobdellovibrionaceae bacterium | reverse complement strand
TGAATGGTCGGCGACCCACTATTTGAACGGTTACACTTCGTACGGTTCGATGACGGATCTCCATCGGCGCAATCCCTACTTCGAAGATCTCGCGCGCGCCATCGATAAACACGCGCGGCGCCTCGCTCGCGCGCTCGATATGGACTTACAAGACGGCGCTCTCGAGATGTCGAGCTGTTGGGTAAACATCATGCCGACGAACACCGTACATTCACTCCACTTACATCCGTTGAGCGTTTTGAGCGGCACTTACTACGTCGATGTTCCTCGCGGAGCATCCTCGATCAAATTTGAAGATCCTCGCTTGGCGAGTATGATGGCGGCACCACCGAAGTTGCCCGACGCGCGAGCCCGCAATCAGCAATTCGTGTCCCTTCAGCCGGTGGCGGGACAAGTCGTTCTCTGGGAGAGTTGGCTTCGTCACGAAGTGCCGCCAAATGCGGCGACTGATGATCGAGTTTCGATCAGTTTTAATTACGATTGGAAGTAAGAAAACACCGTTTTAAACGTTCGCGTTCATGTTCACGTTTAACGTTTAACGTTTAAAATGTTTGAGAAGTCAGGTTCGGATCGTCTGAGGGAGTTGGCGCTTCGCTTGCCGCGCGACGCGAAGGGATGATCTCGAGACCGAGTTTCATGACAAGGTAATCCGCGGTGACCGCGCTGAGCCCAAGAGACATTTGCAAGTGAGCAGCGATGACGTCGACTTGGTCTTGGGGTGTGAGAACCGCTTGAGGTGCAAAGCCGACGGCTGTCTTCAACTGCGTCACGTTCTCCGGAATTTTATAAGCAAGATCGTGACTTGAGAGAAGTTCGGCAAACGCATAGGCCGCGTCGTCATCGGTGATGTTGCCGGCCAAGACTTGGGCCTCCATGTCTTCGTTGACCGATTCCGTGCGGTCGATCTTCCAGCCGCCTTCAACGGGGACATAGTAAGAAATCGTCGCGTCACCCTGCCCGACACCGATCGAAATTCCGACGGTATCGGCCACGAGCGTGCACTCGCTTCCGTTCGACTGAAGGCACGCTTTAAAGTTCTCCTGCGAGAGAGCCGGCGTTGCAAACATCGAGACCGCCGCGACGATCACCGCGGTCCAAGTCAGAATTTTGAGTGAGAGCGGGTGCTCGATTTTCACCTTCATGCTGCCCCCTGACATTCCAATCTCCGGGCCAACTCTACGGGGCCTCAGGACGCTTTAGCGCCCGAATTCTGAAGGATTTTCAGAAAGACAGGTCCATTTTTCTGTTTTATTGTTTTTGGCCGGAGGCACCCCTGAATGACACCGACCCCTCGTCGTCGCATCGTTGCGACTAGCGCTCTTCCTTACGCGAACGGGAACATCCACATCGGCCACTTGGTCGAATACATCCAAACCGATATTTGGACTCGCTTCCAGAAAATGCGCGGCCACGACTGCCTCTATATCTGCGCCGATGACACGCACGGAACAGCCATCATGGTGAAAGCGCGCGAGCTCGGCATCACTCCTGAAGAATTGATTGCGGGCACGCACAAAGATCACGCGAAAGACTTCGCAGATTTCGGCGTCGGCTTCGACATCTACTCGTCGACCAACTCAGACGAGAACCGCATTTTGTCTGAAGAGTTTTACATCGCGATGAGAGACAAAGGTCACACGAACGTTCGTGAGATCAATCAGCTTTACTGCAATCACGACAAAATGTTTTTGCCCGATCGCTTCGTCAAAGGCACCTGCCCCGTCTGTTCGTCGCCAGATCAGTACGGAGATTCGTGCGATAAGTGCGGAAGCACTTACACGCCTTCGGAGTTGAAACAACCTTACTGTTCGATCTGTAAAACTCCGCCCGTTGAAAAGGCATCGTCGCAGATTTTCTTTAAGCTCAACGACTTCAAACAATTCTTGATGGAGTGGATGCCTCAGCACACGCAAAAAGAAGTCGCGGCCAAACTCATGGAGTGGTTCGAAACGGATTTGCGCGACTGGGATATTTCGCGGAGCGCGCCTTATTTCGGTTTCGAAATTCCGGGTTACCCGGGCAAATACTTCTACGTCTGGATCGATGCGCCGATCGGCTACGTCGCGTCGACCTGGCAATGGTGTAAAGCGAATGGCCAAGACTTCGCTTCGTGGTGGAAATCGCCGAACACCGAAATCTATCATTTCATCGGTAAAGACATCGCGTACTTCCATTTGTTGTTCTGGCCCGCGATGCTGAAATCGACGTCTTACAACTTGCCGACTCAAGTTTTCGTCCACGGGATGTTGACCGTGAACGGAGAAAAAATGTCGAAGTCCAAAGGCACATCGATCACGGCGCGCACGTATCTCAATCACCTTGATCCGATGTATCTGCGATACTACTACGCTTGTAAGCTCAACTCCCGCGTCGACGATCTCGATTTGAACGTCACCGATTTCGTCAACCGCGTGAACTCCGATCTCATCGGCAAGATCACGAACTTAGGTTCACGTGGCGCACAGATGCTAACGAAAAAACTTGAGGGCCGCCTCGGCACGCTTTCGGCTGCGGGCAAAGACCTTCATGCACGCGGAGTTGCACGCGCGGAAGAGATCGCTGCGCTTTACGAAGGACGAGAGTTTGCACGCGCAATTGAAACAATTCGCGAGATCGCGGATGAAACAAATAAGTATTTCGACGAGCAAGCACCCTGGAAACACACCGACGCCCAGAAAGAAGAAACGCGCGCGGTTCTGACTCTGACGCTCAATATGTTCCGGATGATCGCGATCTACTTGAAACCGGTTCTCCCGCTTTACTCCGACAAAGTCGCGAAGCTCTTGAACGAACAACCTTACGTGTGGGCGGATCACGCAAAGATCGTCGAGAATGCGTCAGTCAATGCCTACGAGCATCTCGCGACCCGCGTGGAAGCCGCGAAGTTTGAACAAATCATCGCCGACTCGATGCCAAAAGATGCATCGGGCAACCCGATCACCACGACTCCGGCTGCTAGCGCCGCAAAACCTCTCAAGGGAAACAAAACCGTGACGACACAAACCTCAAGCGTAAACGCTCAAACGTCTGCGCCCACAAGCGACGCTCCCATCTCCATCGACGACTTCACGAAAGTCGATCTCCGGATCGCCAAGATCGTTTCCGCCGAGGCCGTGCCTGAAGCCGACAAACTTCTCCGCCTGAAAGTGTCACTAGGCGAAATGGGCGAACGCCAAATCTTCGCGGGCATCAAAGCGGCTTATAAACCCGAAGATCTCGTCGGTCGTCTCACGATTGTTGTCGCAAACCTTGCTCCTCGCAAAATGAAATTCGGAATGTCAGAAGGAATGGTGCTCGCGGCCGGCCAAGGCGGGAGCGATCTCTTCATCTTGTCCCCGGATGCCGGTGCGCAACCGGGTCAACGCGTAAAGTAAGTGGCGACGCCTCTGTCGCACGCCGATGTTCGGCGCCTGAAGCTCGTCCTCGAATGCGGGAACGAGCTCGAAAAAATGTGGGCCGAGGAAACTCCGTCCACCAGTGAGACGGCGTTCCGGCTTCGCGATCACACTCTCCAAAGACTGATCGCAGCCATTCACGCGCTCGAACAAGCTGACAGCGAAAACGTCAGACGCGTTTCGTTTCACACTCGAAATCTGTCACTCGAGATGACCGCCCGACACCTCGCAGCCATTCTTGTTCCGTTCGAGCGTCTCCTCGGGAAAGCGCTTCGGGATGACGAAATCCTCATTGACGAGGGCGACGCGCCCACGGCACGCGGTGAAACAAAGCCCCTCAGACTCATCGCGGATAATTTACGGAGCGCGTTCAACGTCGGCGCTCTGCTCAGAACCGCCGAGTGTTTTGGCGTCGAGCACGTCGTCTTGGCCGGCTACACACCGACACCCGATAACGACAAGACGGCCCGCACGTCGCTCGGCACCGAAAAATCAGTTGCGTGGTCACGCGAGCCGAACGTTCACCAAGCGATAAAAAAAGCCAAAGACGAAGGCTACAAAGTCATTGCGCTGGAGACTGCGCGAGACGCCAGTACTTTACAAGATTTCTCATGGCCCGAAAAGTGCGCGCTCGTTCTTGGCAACGAACGCTTCGGACTTGATCGCGACGTTCTCGATCAGTGCGATCACTTCGTGAAAATCCCCATGCACGGTCTTAAGAATTCCCTTAACGTCGGAATCGCCGCCGGTATTGCGCTCGCAAAATGGCGTGAGCAAATCGATTCGGCGACCCCCAACGAAATTCGTTATCACTCAATCGCGACGTTTTCTTCGAATGCAAAACATCCTTACGAAGCTCCGCGACAAGCGGTCGTCGATCAATCGGGCCACGAAGGACGAATCTATCTCCCGCCCCGACTGCGCGAAACGTTGAAAGACCTTGAAGGCTTCGATCGACTTTGGTTGATTTACGATTTTCATCACAACAAGAACTGGAAGCCGCTCGTCATGCCTCCACGCGGAGCGCGCAAAAAGCGCGGCGTGTTCGCGACCCGGTCACCTTATCGGCCGAACTCCATTGGGCTCTCTTGCGTGGAACTCGTGAAGATTGAAGGCACAACCCTCACCGTGAGGTCGACCGATCTTCTCGATGGGACGCCGATCCTCGACATCAAACCTTATGTGGCCTACGCCGATTCGTTCCCCGACGCCAAAGAAGGTTGGCTTAAGTCCGTCGAAGGAGAAAGATTTCAGGTCACGTGGGCGCCTCTCGCGGCTCGCCAGATCGCATGGCTCGAGACCAACGGTCTCAGCCAGATCAGATCGACACTTACTCACCAACTTGAGTTTTCGCCTCTCGACGACGAACGAAAACGCGTGAAGTCCTACGGGGCGATTCACCTGCTCGCGTACCGAACGTGGCGTGCACGATTTTCTATTGTCGATCAAATAGTTTTAATTGAATCGATTGAATCGGGATATTCTGACGAAGAATTAGCCGCTGACGATGATCGATATCGCGACAAGGAAATTCATCGAGCATTCCGGGCTCAAAATCGAGTCGAAAACGCCGAGTGAAGCCTTGCCCTTGCGGGAGCTTTCGATACAATTCATAAATAATGATTTACGCGACCGTTTCAAAACGAAGCGCAGGCTTCACGATCGTCGAAGTCTTGATGGCCGTCGGAGTTCTCGGCCTTCTTGGCTTTGCCGCCGCTGCGCTCATCGGAAAAATGTCGCAAGAGACAGCCGGAGGCGCCTCGCAGCGTGGGCTTCTCGAGCTAACAAAACAAGTTCGCCGTCAGATTTCGGAAACCAAGAGCGTCAATTCGCCTTCGGCTCCTTGCACTCCGAGCTTTTCACTCGACACCGCAATCACACCGGCTTTCAACGGATCTTCGAGTGCGAGGAACGCGGTTCGGATGACCGTCGATGGCGTGACCTACCGCCAGGGAGCAACGCTCACTCAGCCGAACATCAACATCGCTGCTTTTTATCTCTCAGACACACTTCAAATCGGGACCACCGCGGGCGGACGAACGAACTATCTCAGCACGCTTTACGTAAGTGCGAGCACGAACCCGCTTCTGCGTCGGGCGCGTGAAGTCGCTACGATCTCGATCGAAGTCGATGCGGCTTCGGGTCAGATCACCCAGTGTCACGTCGCGACTTCGGCGACGGCCGCGAAAGATGCGTGCGACAAGAGTTTCGGTATGCGCTGGAACGCCAATACGAATCGCTGCAATCAAGCGATGGCCGACGATGCGACAACGACGACCTTCGATTGCCCGCCCGGCTTCAAAGGCGCACCTCCCAATTGCTTACCGATTCCGAGTTCGTGTGCGTCAGGTCAGGTCGCGCGGGGCTTTCACCTCGGCCAAGTTCGAGACTGTGTTCTCCCTCCGACGTCCGCTTCTGGAGTGGTCGCACGCGCGCCCGAGGATCTCACTCGGCCCGCCAACGATCCGCTCCCGCCGCCGGCGCCCTCGGGCGCTCCGACCCAACCGGCTTTTTCAGCGCCTGCGACGGTCTCGACGACCACATCGACGTCGGCGTCAGCTCCTTCGAATTGCTCAGACGGCACGGCGGCTTCTCGGTTGAGCGCCGATGCCTGCATGGGATCACCGAGCCTGCCAGGCATCAACTTTTATCAGAACACCTGTCTCTGGCCGACAACCCCCACGGTCGCGTCCTCCTGCGAAACAAAACCCGCCGTCTCTTACAAAACGCCCGATCTCTCGATCAAGCCGCCCGATGCTCCAGCTCCGAACGACATGAGCTGTCAGTGTAACAACCGCCGCATCGCCAATGGCGAATACTGCATGTATTGCATCGACAACGCCGATCTCGGTTTCGGCTATGCCGACTTCACGTACGGGGTCACGCGGTGCTCGAGCGGAAACCTGATCGACGTGCCCTCACCCGCCTTTGGGGCATGCAGCACGACTTATCGAAACACTTATGGTCGCGCGCGGTACACAGGCGGCCGCTTCTACCAGAACAACGAGATCCCGTGATGACTGAAAAAGGATCTGCCGTCGTTATCGCCCTCATCGCCGTCGCACTGGCGGGCCTCATGATTTTTGCCACCACGACCGTGACAAACCAAATGATCACTGAAGCGACGCGCGAGCAGCAGAAAGACGCGATCGATAAATTCAATTTGTTTGTCGAAGCAATCGCGACGAACCCAGACACCTGTGCCGGAATAGCCTCAAGCCCCATGACAGGTTTCACCTTCGTCAATCCGACAAGCCATGCGGTGGGCAAAGATCAGTACGTTCTCGGATCGCCGACCATCACGATGCAAGAAGTCCGTTTACCTTCAAATATCGATGTCGCGGGCGGCGGAACACGAGTGATCAAAGGCGCTGATGCCAACGACGCGACGAAAGCGGTCTTCGATAACTTTAACCGACTCACTGTCGACCGCTTCTTCATCCAAAACGCACGGCAACTTGATCCGAACACGTACCAAGTCGATTTGCTTTATCGGGCGAGCGTGGGGCCGACGCAATTCGCTCCCCGGAATTTGGGCCAATTGACTTTATCTTTCAGCGCAGGATCTCTCAGCGCTTGCGTCCTTCAGCAGTCGGCACAAGCCATGTGCGAAGACATGGGCTGCAAATTCAATATCACGGCACCGGGTCAAAAATGTTCGTGCGGTTTCGCAGAGATGTCGTGCCCGCAAACTCCGGGTCAACCGATGAACTACATTGCGGGCATCAACACATCAACAAATCCGCCAACGCCGATTTGCCGTTCGTTCAAGGTGAGCTGTCTGACCAAGATGGGGCAACCCGGATACGCGCTGACGGGCATCAACGCGAGCGGCGATCCGGTGTGTGAAGCGGTCGAAGGTTCGGCAGGCGGCCCGCCACCTCCGACCCCACCACCTTCAACCGGTTTCACTGGTCACGCCCAGCAGAGGGATTGCTACACTTCTTATGGCGACTGCACTTGCTCCTTGGGGCCTCCCGTTACCATCAGCTGCTCGGTTGACGCTTTCGGAGTTCAAACTCCAGACGCTGGATCATGGTGCTCAGGACCTGGCGCGGGAGAACACGTGATCGACACGACGGTATGTGTGCCATGACTCAGCTGAGTGGCCAAAAAGGTTTTACCCTTGTCGAAGTCTCAATCGGAGCAGGCATTCTAGCGATTGCGGGCCTGGCTGTCGCAGGCATCATTCGTCATGCGGTGGCGCAACGGGCTTATACCGAGAAGCGCGTAGCTACAGTCGCCCTCGCATCCACGATCAGTGAGCATTTGCGGTTGATCGAAACGTGTGATCAAGCGCTGGGAAGCGCGAGCGGCCTCACGCAAACCGTAAACGAAATAGCTTTACAGCAGCCTGGCTCCGTCGCCGATCAGGGCTGGCAGTTTGAGATCGCTTTGCCGCAAATTCACTCCGGACCTTCCCTTTCGGGAACCAGCTTGTCCTCCGCTGCGCCAAAGAACGTGCTTCTCGAAAGACGACTGCAAATCGATTCTCTCAAGCTCGCCGACGGAAAACGCCTCCCCGACGTCGGCCTCAATCATCGCTACTTGACGACGATTTATCTGAAAACTTCCGAGATCGGAGGTCTTCCGTTCAAAGAAATTCCGATTGGTTCGACAACTGTCACGATCGATTCAGGAACAGGCCGAGTCGCGACTTGCGGCGTGATGAAATCGACTTCGTTTGCCGGAGCTTGCGTCGACATGGGTTGCACGTACGATGCGGCAAAGAGTCCTCCTTGTCGATGCCTTCGATCGCAAGTCGTTTGTTCGGCACCAGGAGCTGTTCCGGTGGCTTTCACAAGCGATGGCTATCCGACCTGCTTACAAGCCGGCGGAGAAGGGAGTTGCCCGACCGGTGAATATCTCGTCGGCTTCGGAATTGGCTACAAAGAGTGCGCGGCTCTCCCAACGAGCGCAGTGCCGACGGTCGTGAACGGAAGTTGCGGGGGCGCGAACGGCGGAACTTTTGCCGACGCAACCGCTGCGAACTCGGCCGGACTTTGTTCAACCGGAGCAGCGTCGCCCGCCAACGTCTCGGGTGGTGGTCCGTGGTCTTGGGTTTGTAACGGAAGTGGAGGCGGCACGAACGCTTCGTGTGGCGCAACACAGACCGCGAGTCCTCCCTCCTCCGCTTGCCCGGCAGGTAACCCGTCCGCTTACCTTCCTGCGGGAGTCCAGGGCGATACGCACACTCAACTTTTCGGAAGCGTGCCGGTTCCTCCATTGGGAGGCAGCTGCGCTCCACCCAAAGTTTTCAGCGTTTGCAATGGTGGCGTGTGGCAGCAGATCAACGCGAACTCATCGGTGCGAAGTCAGTTTGAGACCTGCGGAGGTTTCCCTGGAGACGGGGTTTGTTCCACGATTGTCGGCAATTGCGCAAATGGCTCGGCGACGGCACTCATCGGTTCAGGCCCGCGATATTGGTACTGCAATAATTCGCTACCGGGACCGGGTCGTGCCGTACTTTGTACCGCACCCTAACTAGCGATCGAGATACGCACGGAGCTTCTCGACCGCGACCACGTCGGCCGCCGCCCAGTCGAACATCGCAAGCTCACTCGCGCTCACCCATCGGGCATCACTGACATCTAAAAGCTGGAACTCTGGCGAAGCTGCCGTACAGAGATAGCTCATCAGCAAGACGTGCACACGAGAGCCCGCCGTCTCATAGATGTGCGATGTGAGATCGAACAACTCGCCCACTTGGATATCGAGACCGAGCTCTTCTAAGATTTCACGCTTCAAACCGTCGCGAGGGTGCTCGAACGCTTCCAGCTTTCCGCCGGGAAACTCCCATTTGCCCGCTTCAAGCTTCGTGTCGAGTTTGCGGCGCGCAACGAGCACGCGCACACCTTCAGATGTCTCGCGGAGAATGATAGCGGAAGTCACGTTGATCGGCTGAGACACGTAAGACTACTTCTTCGGAAACGGAAAACCGTTCGACTTATTCGCTTCGATGTCGGCGTTCAAATCTTTAACCCGTTCGTCGATTTTCTTGGCGATCTCGAGCATCGCTTCATCCGACAACACGTCGGCTTCGGCGGGTTTTACTTTGCGACCGATCACGAGTGACACGAAGGGGGCGGCTTCACGAACGAATTTACGGTAGGCCGAAAGATCGAAGTTGGGTTTGTACGTCATTTCGATCTATCGTTCCCGGTCTCCCCTCGGGCGTCAACTGTGCTAGGCTTAAGCCATGACGATCGATGCTCTAGCTCGCAAATACCGCACGCCTCGCGCGGTCCAAAAGTTTTTACGCTCTCTTCCCTACAATCGCGAATCACGCGGAGAGACTTTGCGTTCGGCTGCCCGATCGTGCGCGGCCGGCACCGCCCACTGTTTCGAAGCCGCCTTTCTTGCGGCGGCCTTACTCGAGCAGCATGGTTATCCTCCACTCGTCATGTCGTTCGAATCGGTCGATGGTCTCGATCACGTCATCTATGTTTTTCAAGAAAAGGGACGATGGGGAGCGATCGCTCGTTCGCGTGACGAAGGCCTACATGGTCGTCCGCCGATCTACCGCTCGCTCCGCGACTTGGCGTGGAGTTACTTTGATCCTTATGTCGACAAATCAGGCCGTATCACCGCTTACCAACTCGCTCATTTGGACGAGACCGGAGTCGATTGGCGCAACTCGCGCGCCGATGTATGGAAGGCCGAGAAATATCTTTTGAAGCTGAAACATCGTCCCTTGAAGTCGAGTGACGACCGCTACGAGCGCTTGCGGCGCGCCTACCTCAAGCGTGGACCGATGAAGTCGCTGCCACATTGGTGGTGAGTCTCGCAGACGAGACGCTCCAAAGAAAAAGGGCGAAGTCACCTCCGCCCTTTTCAAAGAACTCGTTTTTCTTAAACAGACTTAGTTGATGTCTGTCGCGATGTAATTCGCTTTGTAAGTCCAGAGAAGTTGCTGAACGTACTGGTGCATGGCATCTGAGTCGTCTTTCACGAGGTACTCTTTCGAGTAACCGTCGAGAGTCGCGCGCATCAACTTCACTTCCGCTTCGAGGTAGAACAACTGATCGAGCGAATCGATCCAGTCGGTTCCTGCGCTCACAGCGTCGGTGTAGTTTTCAGACGCATCAACCAAGTCCGCAAGGACGTTCATCAAACGGTTCGCGTACTCACGATTCGGATTCGTGTCGATGACGGCGTCCATTTGATCATAGATGTCGCGAGCGACCGCTTCGAGGTTGAGCGCAACGTTCTGAACATCTTCGTATCTCCACGATGTCGACCAGTCAGGCTGTGAGCCTCGTGATGGATAGCGTGGGTAATCTGGCATCGGCACAACCCAATCGACCGGATAGTCGACGTAAACGGGTGGGTACCAGTAGTCGTTTGACCACGAGTCATAACGATCTCCCCAGTAATCATCGTTGGTCACCCAGCGCAGATCAGGGCGTGGACGCCATGAGCGGTGCGAGCGCCAGTCGTTACGATCCGAGCGGCAGATGTTTTGGTAACGATCCCAGTCGCTGCGTTGACGATCGCGCCATTCGCGAACTTGTTCACGGTGGCGTTCGATTCGGTTCCAGCGTTGACGTGACCAAGCATCTTGCCCACGGCCCTCGTTGCGATCGCGTCGCGGACGGTAATCTGGTTGTCCCGGACGAATCGGTCCCGGAGGACGCGGATTGCCTGGAACCGGACGACCCGGCCGCGGACCGGTGCGCGGTGGGCGCGGCGGACGATCAGGCCTGTCAGGGCGACCCGGTTGGCCAGGGCCCGGCCCCGGTTGCGGGCGCGGCTCTGGGCGCGGTGGACGATCGGGTCTGTCAGGGCGACCCGGCTGGCCTGGGCCTGGGCCCGGTTGTGGGCGCGGTTCTGGGCGCGGCGGACGATCCGGTCTGTCAGGGCGACCCGGCTGGCCAGGGCCCGGCCCCGGTTGCGGGCGCGGCTCTGGGCGCGGCGGACGATCCGGTCTGTCAGGACGACCCGGCTGCCCTGGGCCTGGTCCCGGTTGTGGGCGCGGTTCTGGGCGCGGCGGACGATCAGGTCTGTCGGGGCGACCCGGCTGCGGACGCGGCGGTTCTGGACGTGGCTGCGGACGCGGCGGCTCCGGTCGCGGCTGCGGACGCGGCGGTTCTGGACGTGGTTGCGGACGCGGCGGCTCCGGTCGCGGTTCGGGACGTGGCGGGCGCTCCGGCCGTGGTGGCGGCGGAGCCGGCGGTTGAGGGCGCGGCTCCGGGCGAGGAGGCGGTTCGGGGCGTGGCGGGCGCTCCGGCCGCGGCGGTGGCGGAGACGGCGGTTGAGGGCGCGGCTCCGGGCGAGGAGGCGGTTCTGGGCGTGGCGGGCGCTCCGGCCGCGGTGGAGGTGAACCACCTCCGCCGCCAGGGAAGCCACCGCCCCCGCCGCCGCGAGGGGGACGCATCTGCGCCGACGCATCACTCGGAAGTGTCGTCGTCGCGACCATGCCCGTAGCTGCGAGAGCCATGAGCAGGACTTTCACGTTCAGTTTCATTTTTCCTCCGAACAGGGTTTGTTCGGCGCCGCAACCTCCGTTGGTCAGACAAAGCGACACCGTTTTTAAAAAACACGTAAACGAAACCGCTGTAACGCAAGGATCGGTCCATCTTTTTCGGTGTCGAAGTGACGCCCGCACGAAGCGCCGAAAGCCGCTCGGAGAAAAAAAAGAAGGAGCCCACTGCAAAGTGAAGGCTCCTTCGTTTCTTCCACAATTCGCATCGTGGAATTGAAAATCAAAAACTCTTAAGAGTTAGTGAGCTTCGTGTTCAGACGACGCGTCGACTTTTTCCGAGTGCTCAACTTTTCCGTCTTTGTGAACTTTTGTTTTCTCAGTGACTTTCGCTTCGGCTTCGCCGTGCGCGCCCTTCATTTTTTTTGTCGTCTTTTTAGTCGTAGTGACTGTGCCCGTGATTGGGTTTTTCGACGTGTCGACAGTTGTTTCAGCTTTGTTTTCAGCGTCTGCTGCGTGAGCCATCGAACCAACCATCATGAGTGCTGCGAGAGCCATCATCATTTTTTTCATACTGAGTTCCCCTTCCTGTAAGGAATGTTGTTAGGAGCAGTCTTAGCCAGACAGAGGTGCAATGTCGCTTGTTGTTTCGATCACAAATGCCGCACAGAGTCCCGAAATGACTAAAGAAACAGCATTATACCTAGATGGCGCATTTCATCGGCACCGCAGGGTGGACGATTCCGAAGATCGCAAAGGACCTATTCCCTCCCGCGGGATCGCATCTCCAGCGATATTCGAAGTGCCTCAACGGAGTCGAAATCAACTCGAGCTTTTATCGACCACACCAGCCAAAAACCTATCTCCGCTGGGCGCAAGAGACGGACGCAAATCTCAGGTTCTCGGTCAAAATGACAAAGATCTTCACCCACGAAAAGAAGCTCGGGGTCGAAAAAGAAGAGCTCGAAAGTTGGCTTGAGCCCGTGAGCCACCTCGGCGAGAAACTCGGCGCTTTACTCGTTCAAATTCCACCGAAACTCGAGTTCGAAGAATCGGTGGCGAACGCCTTTTTCAAAAACTTGCGTCAATCCACTGACACGATGATCGCCTTTGAACCGCGACATCTTTCATGGACCACGAAGACAGCCCGCGAGATCATGGCCTTCTACGACGTCACCAAAGTCGAAGCTGACCCAGAACGCTGCCCGACTCCTTCGACGCGAAAAAGATCGCGGTACCTGAGGCTCCACGGTTCACCGGAGATCTATAAAAGTAATTACGGTCATGACGCCCTCAGAAACTGGGCGGAGGATCTCCGAAACTCGAAGGACTCGTGGGTCATCTTCGACAACACGACGTTCGGGTACGCGACCCTCAACGCTCTCGATCTCAAAAATCAGCTTATGGTCGCTTCTTCAAGCTCTCGTAAATTCAGTCGACGCAAACGTGGCGCAATGAAAAACATCGCGACGACGGTCGCTAGACTCACGGTCGCTCCGAAGACCGCCGACTGAACTGTTCCGAGGAGTTTTGCCGCCACGCCCGACTCGAATTCGCCAAGTTCATTCGAAGAACCGATAAACATGGCGTTGATCGAACTGATTCTCCCACGCATATGATCTGGTGAAACGAGTTGGACGGCCGAGCTGCGAACGATAGCGCTCACGGAATCGAATCCTCCGCTCGCGAGGAGCGCGATGAACGAAATCCAGAAGTGAGTCGAGAGCGCAAAAACCAAGTTGCAAAGTCCAAATGCGAAGACGCATGCGAAAAGCCACGTGCCCGCTTTCTCGCGCACCAACCCTTTGGTCATCCATAACGACACGAGCGCGGCGCCGACAGCTGGTGCGGCACGCAAAGCTCCCAAACCTTGAGGCCCAACAAACAAGATCTCCGACGCATAGATCGGAAGAAGCGCGGTCACTCCGCCGAACAAGACCGAGACCATGTCGAGCGTGAGGGCCGGCAAGAGGAGCCCGTGCGTGAACACGAAGCGTGCGCCCGAGGTGAGCTCGGACCACCAATGCTCGCGTTCGCCGACTCGCGGAGAGGGTTCTGGATTGGAGCGAATCGAGTGGACGATGAAAATACAAATCAGCAAGAGAGCGCAAACGACACCTGCGGTGGGACCCATACCTCCCGCAAATCCATACAGCAATCCCCCGACGGCCGGTCCCGCAATGCGAGACACTTGCATCGTTGATCCCATCCATGCCGACGCTTTTGGGACGAGTGAACGAGGCACCAATCGAGGCACCAGAGCATAAATCGAGGGCTGCGAGAATGCGCGCGCCGTACCCGTCATCAAAGACGACGCATACAACGCCCACACCTGCCCCGAATGCGTCAGCGAAAACCAGCCCTCGTTGGAAGCGAACATGATGAACGCCGAAAGGAAGCTGAAGTACACGACTAACTTGTAAACTTGAAGTGGCCTGGATCGATCAACCAGCACACCCGCAAACATCGCAAGCGAGAGCGCGGGAACCGCTTCGGCGAGGCCAATGAATCCCAAATGCAGAGGATCTTGCGTGAGATCCCACATGTGCCAACCAAGGATCACCGCCTGCATCTCAACGGCAAAGTAAAACAAGAAACGATTGGTCATCAGCTTCTTGAAATCGGCGGGCAAGGGCGGCAAGAAAGAATTCAAACTTTGTGTCCTGCGTAGAGAAGCGCGGCGACCGAAATCGCATCGGTGATCTCGCCACTGAAAACCATCTCGACTGCTTTGGTCAACTTCACGGTTTTTCGCTTTAAGATTTCGGTGTCTTCCGGCTCGGCCGCATGCAGGG
>CAJYIL010000344.1 GCA_913774795.1 Pseudobdellovibrionaceae bacterium | reverse complement strand
AGCTCGTTTTGTCGGCTTCGATCATGAAGGCGCTCGACGCGAAAACGTCGGAGCAGTTTAACTTAAACGAATTCTGGAAACACGCGATCGGGGTGGCGATGGCCGCGGAGACGACCGCGCGTTTCGTTCACTACAAAACGCCTTCGGATTTGTTCACCTGCGGTCTCGTTCACGACATGGGTAAAGTCGCCGCGTACATTATTGCGCCCGAAATGTTTCTCGAGACGGTCGCATTCGCGCAAGCCAACGGTCTTTCGCTTCATGAGGCCGAAGAGCAGACGGGTGCGCCAAAACACACTTACGTCGGCCGAGAGCTTGCGACGAAGTGGCGTTTGCCCGGCCTGATTCAGGCGGCCGCCGCGCACCATCACCAGAAAGAGACGAGCCTTCGCTCAGGCCTTTCTTCGGAGATGAATAACATCGTCGACATCGTCTATCTCTCGAACCTTTTGATTCACGCCCTTCAGTTCGGTCATTCGGGACACGTCAAAGTCTTGGGGGTCCCGAAGGACGTCCTTGAGCGTATGCGCTTGACGCCTGAAAAACTCAAAGAGTTGATCGCGAAAATTCGTGAGTCGATCGCTAACGCCGACAACTTCCTCAAAATTATCGGAAGCTGATTTGATGTCGTCATCATCACCGAATTCCGTCTCGGAAGTTTTGTCTATTATCGCTCAAGAAGCGATCATGGGAATTGCGGCGTTTGGGCCGGATGAATCTTGCGTCTACTTAAACCGCCTCGGTGGTGAAGTGCTGGAGATCGGCGCTTTTGAAGGCGATATTCCTTTAAAGCTCGAGGAGCTCATGGGGCAAGCCGACCGACCAGGCTTTGCACGCGGCTTCGCGCGTTCGCTTCTTGATCATGAAGGTCTCTACCAAGATATTTTGATGCAGAAGAAAAACGGCTACGCCTTTGTCGCAAACGTCGGGGTGAAGCACGCGACCATGTCGAACGGTCAACCAGTCACGATTTTGATGTTCCAGGACATCACGATCCAAAAAAAGCTCCAGCGCGACATTCAGGCGAAGCAAGATGAAATTCAGAAAGCCTTCGCCGAAGTCAGCGAACAAAACCGTCAACTCCTCGAGCTCGATCAGGCAAAAGACAAATTCATCGCCCTGACTTCGCATGAGTTGCGCACGCCGCTCTCAGCGATCGTTGCGAACGCCGATGTTTTGGTCGAAGGCCTCTACGAATCCCCGGAACAAAAAGAAGAATTTATCCGCACGATCCATGCGCAAGGTCTTCAGCTGATGGAGCTCGTCAACGACATCCTCGACTTCGCGAAGATTCGCGCAGGTAAGATGGACTTTGCGGTCGAGCAGCTCGATCTTCGTGACGTCATCTCATCGATCAACGCGAACTTCGATCACATGGCGTCGCACTCGAAAGTCGAGATCGACGTCGCGGTCGGCGATGAGCCGGTGCTTGCTTGGTACGACTCGCTTCGCATGAAAGAAGTGATCAATAACGTCGTCTCCAACGCGATTAAATATAATCGCGAAGGTGGTACCGTCGTCTTAAGGATTGAGCAGTCACCGACCGGCCTGGCGCGCATTCGCTGCACGGACACAGGCCTTGGTATACCCGCTGACAAAATCTCGGCAGTCTTCAATGAATTTGAAACTGTAGGGAACGTCTCGAAGCACCATAAGGGCACGGGTCTCGGGATGCCGATCTCAAAGAAACTCTGCCAGTCAATGGGTGGAGATCTCACGCTCGAATCAAGAGAGGGTGTGGGGACCACGTTTTACATCGACATCCCGGTCGAGAAAGTTCTCGATGATTCGATGTATAACTCGCGGCAAGACGTCTGGGGCGATCTCGCCGCTTAAGTCCTACCAATTATAATAACTGATGGTCGCATCGAATGTCAGGGCTTCGTGGTAGCAGTCGCTGCCAGGGTCGTTGGCTTTATGGTTCACGCCCGCGAACGACTTGTTCCGAACGCCGTCGATCCATTGGTGATAGGAGAGTGGCATCGTCTTGGCGCCGACATTGAGCGTTTGGTAACGGAGGTCGCCCATTGAGCGCTCAAGATTCGTCACCAAGACGCGGTTATTAAACGTGAGATAAAACACGTCGTCGTGTTTGAGTGACTGCTTCGATTTTTCATCTCGACGTCACAGATGACCGCGATGGCGGGGATGTTCACGCGTTGAGTTTACTCGTAGCGCGAGCGTAGATAATTGTTGAGCTGATTGAGGTTTTCTTGAGGCGTTTCGGTTTGCGGAGTTTCCGCGAACGCGCAGAGCTTTGTTTGTCCTGATTCGAACGGACTATGACCGACGAGCTAATAATCGGTCGGCGGCCTTGACCTTCTTGACCTGCGATTTTTTGTAGGCTTCTAGCCGCTTCATGACTTTGTCGTCGCTGGTGGCGAGAATTCGAACGGCAAGCAAAGCCGCGTTGGCGGCATTATCGATTGCGACCGTCGCGACAGGAACACCTTTGGGCATTTGAACGATTGAGAGAAAGGCGTCGATGCCGTCCATCTTGGTAATGTTCACCGGAACGCCGATCACGGGAAGTGTCGTCGCCGAAGCGATCATCCCTGGCAGATGAGCTGCGCCACCGGCACCGGCGATGATGACCTTCAGGCCTCGACTGGCCGCTTCAGTCGCGTACTGGAGCATGGCCTCTGGTGTGCGGTGCGCGGAGATGATGCGCACCTCGTGGCGAACTTCGAACTCTTTCAAAAGATCGCTCGCGAAGTGCATGACGCGTAAGTCTGAATCCGATCCCATCACGATTCCGACTAGAGGCTTGATGCGTTTGAGCAGCTTTTTTCTCTTTTTAGCCACGAGAGTCCTTTAAACGTCGAACGAGTTGCGTGCTTTTTTGGCGATCTCGAGAGCCTTCGTCGGCGTGCTCGCGAGGACGTTGTAGTGCCCCATCTTGCGGCCATCCCGATTCTCGTCTTTGCCGTACCAGTGAAGATGGACGTTGCGCGGGAGTTTCCAGTTGGGCTCGTGCGCGCCTCGACCCAGCAAGTTCATCATCGCGAATCCTTTGCTCAAGGGCTGCGGCGGATCAAGCGGAGCCCCGATCGTCGCAAGAATGTGCGCGGAGAACTGATCGAGCGAAAGAGCGTCGAGCGAATAGTGCGCACTGTTGTGAACGCGGGGAGCCAGCTCGTTTACCAAGTAACCGTTTTCGGTTTCGAAGAGTTCGACACCCATCACGCCGACGTAGTCAACGGCTTCAACAAAACGCTCCATGGATTTACCGAGCTTTTCGAGTTTGGGCGCGGGTGCCAGCGGGCCTTTGACCCAAAGGCAACGTGAGTTCTCTTGTTTCGTTTCGACGAAAGGGTAACGGATGATGTCGCCGTTTTGAGATCGTGCGACGATGAAAGCGAGCTCGCGCTTAAAAGCGATGAACTGCTCGGCAATAAATCCGTGTTCACTGGCGGCTATCGTGAGCACGAACTTGCCGAGTTCGGCGGGGCTTCGAACGACGGACGTGCCGTAGCCGTCATAACCGAAACGGCGTTTTTTAAAAACGACCTCGCCTTTAAATTCGTCGTACGCCAATACCGCCGCGTCTTTGTCTTTCACATTGTGAAAAGGGCTCGTCGGGATATTGTGGTGTCTCAGCAGCATCTTCTGTGTGAGTCGGTCTTGGAGTGCGCCCATCAACTTCGGCGAAGGATAAATCGGCGTTCCCGATGATTTGCTGAGCGCGGTGAGGAGCTCGGCATCCATGAACTCCGATTCAAACGTCACGACCGAGCACGACTTCAAAAAGTTCTGGAGTCCTCGTTTGTCACCGAGTTTTCCCTTCCGCCACTCTTTGACGACTTGAGCAGCCGGGTCATTGTCTTTCTCGGAGTAAATCGCAACAGGCAGGCCGAGCTGATGGCACTTGAGGGCCATCATGCGGGCGAGTTGACCGCCGCCGAGAATTCCGAAGGGCTTCATGTTCAGCGGCGCCTGCTGTGAGTTCGGGATTTGGGCCATCTGGC
>CAJYIL010000343.1 GCA_913774795.1 Pseudobdellovibrionaceae bacterium | reverse complement strand
CAGATCGGGCGGTAAGCATCGTTGTAAATCTGGATATCTTCAGGGCCCCAGCAGATCAAAATCGGAAACGTCGAAGATAGACAAAGGCCCACGCTGGTTCGTAAGCTCTGCGGCCATTGATCGATCGGTCCCAGCGCGGTTTTCGACCAATCCATCGATCGGATGAGTTCGCCCATTTCTCCGCCGCCCTGGAGCCAATTCGCTGCTGTCTGTGACATGAGACATCCGTTCTGAAAACCGAAGTGTCCCGCAGAGCGGCGCCACTGTCCATTCATTCGTCACCCCAGCACAGCCGTAATTGGCGTTGAACGTGGATAAACCTTGCAGTTCTCAAAGCTTGGATTGTCTCGTCTGACAGGAGTGACTCGTGAAGACTGCCGTATTGGTTCTGGCCCTCATTTTCGGGATTCAAGCTCGAGCGGCGCAAAAGACCGTTTGTACGCTCACGATCAACTCGGCGAACGAACGTGAAATCTTCAAGAAGAACTTACCTGCGGGCGACTTCAAATTCGTCGAGCTCACGGACTTCGACAGCGCCGCGCGAACGACCGATCGCAACGAGAGCCAGTGGTTCAAGAATGCCTGCGATGCGGGAGTTCAATGCGACATCATCGTCGCCTCAGGTCACTTCGGTGGCTTTTTCTTCGGTTCAAGCGGGTACCAACTCACGATCCCTCAACTCGAACAGAAGTCTTGTAACAACGCGTGCGATGGTCTTTTGAAGCGCCCGAAAGAAGTGTTTTTGTTGGGCTGCAACACACTCGCCGAAAAAGGCAAAGATTCGCGCACGCAGCAGCAGTACATCGACGTGCTGATCTCCGACGGCTATCGCCCAGACATCGCCGCTCAAGTCGCCGAAACCCGTTACGGCGCGGTCGGTTCGACTTTCAAAGATCAGATGCGCCGAGTGTTCGCGGGTGTTCCGCACATCTACGGTTTTACATCGGTCTCTCCATCGGGCGCGAACATCGCTCCGCACTTGAGAAAATACTTTGCGTCGATCCCGAACTACGCGGCTCACCTCGATCAAATGGGAAAGTCGCTTGCTCCGAACGAAAAACTTCACGCTCTTGGTCTCTCGGCTTTGGCCGAAACGAGCGGCGTTGGCGTCGTGGCCAACGACGCGGGCATTCCGTACCGTCGCCAGATTTGTCAGATGTATGATGACGGCTCAACGCTCGCTGACCGTACCGCGGCGGTGGCGAAAATGTTGATGGGACCTGATCGCTTCATCTTTATGAACTCGGTCGTGGGATTTTTGAACCAGAACATCACCTCGATTCAAGGCGACTCCTGGGCCCTCGACTCGTTGAAGAAAGTGGCCCGTGATTCGAAAACGATGGCCGCGATCGATGAGCTGAAAAACAAACCGACGACGTCAATGGATTTGAAACTCGATCTCATGGATCTCGAAGTGAAACTGGGCCGCATGACTCGCGCGGAGTTTAACGAGGCAGCTTTAAGAGAGACAAGACCGCTCGTTCGTAACCTCACGCAAGCCAACGCCGATCGCCTTTGCCGGCGATGCATGCGCACAAATCAAGATCGACGTGAAACTCGGATCGCCGAAGATCGCAACAATGAAAGACGCGACCACTTACCGCGCGCAGCTGTTGAAACAAGCGGATCTCCAAAACGCGATCGTTCAGCGCATCACTCGCTGAGCCGCGAACGACATCTCCGAAATAGAAAAAGGCGGCTTGCGGGCCGCCTTTTTCTATTTCTAGCGACCTTGTGCGATCACGGCGATACCCATGAACACGACCAAGACGACACGGCGCTCGTCGGGATTCCTGAAAACCGAATTCTGACTGTACCGACTGAGTCGTACATGGCACCCCACGAAACACCGGGATCGTTACTTGGACTACAGTTGACGGCAGAGCCAGCCTGCACGCTACTGCAGGTGACGGTCTGCGACGCATTTGCAGTCGATGTGCCCGTTGCGCTGCACGCTCCCAAGCCAGACACCACGGTTCCAGTAGAACCAATCTTTGCCGTTCCAAAGACCTCGAGTTGAGCGGTTGGCGCTGTCGTGCCGATTCCGACCTTACCAGTTTGATCGATTCGAATACGCTCCGTGTAACCTGACCCAGTTCCAGCCACACCAAACGCAAGCGCCGCATTCGCACCACTCGTAGAAATTGCAGCAATGTATCCGCGCTGAGTTAAGGCTGATGAGTTTTTTGTCGTCAATCCGACATAGGCTGCGCTTCCGGCCGACGAAGCATCGTTGGTTGCTACAATCGCCGCCGCCTGGCCAGCTGTCCACGGACTGAGCGCGCCGCCAGTGGCTTGGTAGACGTTCGAGTCTGTTGCTTTCACCGTCAACGGGTCATAGCCAGAGGGGCTGCTCTGAGCGAAGATCGGACCTCTAAAAACGTTTTTCGCCTGTGGGTCGTCCTGATAAACTCCGTACCGACTTGTGACTGTTCCCGATCCTGTGACAGCGGCAAGATAAAGGCCATAAAGGTTCGTGATGACAGAGCCAGACAACCCTGACTGCGGATTATTGAAAACTCCGTAAGAGTTTGTGACCGTCCCTCCCGAACTCGCCAAACCGTTTGTAACGCGCACGCCGTATTGTTGCGTGACCACAGATCCGCCTGCGCTTGTCGCGACCAATGCGGATGCATCGAGGCCTGACTGTGCGTCGATGGTGCTCGAGGCCGTGTTATTGGCGAGCATGTTAGAAATTTTTGCTCCCGTCGTCGGTACCGACGAGCTGCTGGTGTATTGCGGAGCTAGCTGAATATTCAGCCCAGACGCAGTCGCCGCCGTCGGCATAACCGGGGAATAACTAAAAGAAGCAAGCCCTGGCGTTGCGGTGTTAACGTTATCCGAGAACAGAACCTGCGAGGGCGAAAGCGTCATGCGCGCGACTCCGCCCGCGCTGAATCCCAACGTTCCAAGTGAATGTCTGTAAATTCCCGTGGAGTTATCTGACGCAAAAGCAAGGCCTGGTGCTGTGGCTGTCCCATCGATTTGTTTGAGAACTCCCGTCATTGGCGTCGCACCGTCAGCGAAATTTGAGGGATAAATCCACGACGTGACACCCGCCCCGTTCGTCGAAAGAACTTGTCCGCCCGAGCCCGCAGTCGCCGGCAGAGTCATCGTCCATGCACCGCCGATTGGGTTTAAAATGTTCAGGACAGAACCTGCGTTCGAGAGTTTCAACGCGCTTACCGTCGCGGCATTCGCGGAGAAGTCACCCGCCGAATCTCGACGAACAATCGCATTGTTCGTCGACGAGCTCGTCGCAGAAGCGGCGAGTTGTGAGCCAGCGCCCACGATGTTAGCCGCGACGCCGCCGACTGAAGCAACCATTGGACTGGGAAGACTGCCCGAGAGATCTCCAGAGACAGTTCCACCACTCGTCGATGAAGCAGACCAACTCAATCCACCCGCACCGTCAGTCGTCAAAACTTGCCCAGGCGAACCCGGGGTTACTGGCCATGTCAGACTGTAAGATGACGACATCGAAGCGTTGGCCGCAAAATTAACAAAATTCGTGGAGGGCGATGGCGCATATAACTTAAAATTGCGCGTCGACAAATTGTCTGAAGAAATCGGGCCCGAAGTCGAGATAGCGATTGCAGGATCAAGTTTCGACGCCGTGATCGCACCCGGAGCGATCGCCGCAGCTGTCACCGCTGCGTTCTGAATCATCGATGTCGAAACCGAACTCGCGCCACTCACCACGTGTTGCGAAACCCAAGCCGTACCGTTCCAGCCAAGAACTTCGTTACTGCCCATTGCCGGCAGGGGCGCACCATTCAACTGATTCGAACGCGAATACGCCGTTGACGTTCCGTTCGCGAGAGAAAGGAGCGCTGAATACTGCGCGTTCGATAGTGGCGCGACTCCGAGAAGCGGATCACCGCTCGAGTCGACAACGCGGAAGAGTGAATCTGCGGTGAATCCCGCGATCTGTTTCGCTTCGAGCGCTAAAGGTGAGAAATTGATCTTTTCTGCAGGCAATGGTTCCCAATTCGCCATGGTCTCGTCTTTGAAAAGCACAACGAGGTTGCGGCCATCCGCTGCATTTGGAGTGTATGTTCCCGGGCCCGAGGCGCATGTTGTTGCATTGAAAGTAAACGTGCCGCGGTTTCCGAATGCCCGATCCAGCGCAAGCCCCGTCGTATCGGTACGTGAGCCGCTTCCATCATTGATTGTCAGCGCAAAGTTACCGCCCGAACCGCGCATGTCGAGCGACTGAACTTCTTCATACATCAAACAATTTCCAGAGTCCGGCGTGCGGATTTGCAGCTTGAATTGCGTCGCCTGACCGCTCAGAGGAGAGCCGTCGGGCTTGAGGATCTGGCCCTCGTAAGAGATTCCCGAAGTCGAAGCGTGAGCCGCTGTCGACAAAAGCAACGCGAAGCCGACGTACAGAAGTTTGCGTTGGATCATTTCGAAGTTCCTCTCTTGCGATAAACCTTGAATCCATTCGGAGTCGTTAAAGACGATTTGGAAGAATGACCGATGCTTGCACGCGCAACGTAGCCATTCACCAGCGTTCGCTGCCCGAAGACGGCGCCAGAAACAAAACGACCGCCAGTTGCCGATTGCTGCGAGCATGCGAGCGGCAGACCCATTTCGGTTGCAATCATTTGTGTTGGGAGTGAGATGTCGACGGTCAGATTCTCGACATCTTTTTGCAAAGATACGTTCGCCAGTGATCCGAGAATACCGACACGATCTTTCGGGTAAGAAGACAGGCTGTCGCGAAGAGTACAGGGTTCAGAAGAGGACCGACGAAAAAAGGCGAACACAACAAAACGGCGATTTTCGCCTTTCGGGACATCGATAGAGATCGCGGATGACGAGCCCGGCGCGACCGAACCGTAGAAGATCCCGCTCGGAATTTCGCAAACACTCGACGACTTTCCGGGCAAGTCGGGAGCCGTGACGCTGATCATGAAGCACGCGTTCGCCCACTTGACATCGGAAGCGTCAATCGACGACGTCGAAACCTTTTGCGCTAGCGATTGCGGCTTCGCGTTTAGTTCACTCAAAGTCGGAACGTTAAAGGAAACCGTCGAGATGTTTCCGCCCGATTTCGGCGAACACGCTGAGAGAATGGCTAAGAAGGTTAAGAGCAAGCATAAACGCATGCCTCTACATCGGTTTAATAAACTAAATAAGTAAGGAGGTCCGACGCTCTTGAGTGAAAGTTTGGCTGACAGCGTCTCAGCTTAAAACACGAACGACAAGTAACTCGCTAGACCCAACAGTGGCTTTGGTGAATATCCTTCAGCTAAAGTTCCACGACCTTCGACCGAGAGCGCGAGACGAGGCGTGAGTTTCAATTCGATTCCGCCCGCGCTTGCGGCGAGTGGGCTCGTTCCACTTTCATCTTCTGACGAGGATCCAAAGCGAGTCGAAACAGTCTGCACGTGCAAACCTGCACCAACGGCAACGAATGGACGAAGTCGCGACGTGAGAGGAAAACGTTTTCGTCCCCACAAGATCATCTCGTGATTCGATTGCGCAATCGAGACCATCTCGGTTCCCGACGACGACTTGACATAGGAGTATTCGCCGATCAAGTCGGCGAACGCGAAACGGTAACCCAACCGAACCGCGAAAGGTGTGGCTACATCGTAAGAGCGCCCGCTCGTCGCCATCTGAAAATTGACGTTGGCACCCATCGATACGAGCGCTGATCCTGCATGCGCAAGCGACGCCGCCATCAACAAAGCAAAAACGAGAACACCCCTCATCGCGCAGCTCCTGCGGTAGACTTCGGTAACGCACGATCAGCTTTAGGCGCCGTCGTCGGAGCGACGAACGCCTCGCACGCTGCAGGTCTCACGAAAGAAGCTTCGGGTGCGCGAACATCATCAAACGATGCGCAAATCGCCTTCGTGAGCGGCGGCAAATGAGCAAGAAGCCTCGAGACCACGAAATTCGGATCTAACATCGCTGTCTCGTAAGTCGTTTCCATACGCGCCCCGATCTCGGGCAAAACCGCAAGCATCGCTTGCGCGACCAGCTTTTTTGAATCGTCGCGTGTGCGTCCGCTGGCGACGAGATCGTCGACCAGTTGTCGCAAGTAGCGCGCGTACGTCGTTCCTAAAGTGTAAGCGTTGTGGGCGCGAGTCGCCTCTGGAAGAATCTGATCCGGAGCAAAGTTGTCGACGAGCAAGCGACGAATGAGAGTCTCGGCCGGAAGACGATCTGGTTCGGAGTCGAGGCGCCGCATGTCGTCCTGATCGGG
>CAJYIL010000342.1 GCA_913774795.1 Pseudobdellovibrionaceae bacterium | reverse complement strand
TCGCAAGCGAGCTCAAGAGTCGTTTTTGAAATCTGACAACGCCGTCATTTTAGCGACGCCCGCGTTCGGTCTCGGTGTCGATAAACCGAACGTTCGGTTGGTGATGCACGCAGAGATGCCGGGCTCGATCGAAGCTTACTATCAAGAAGTGGGACGCGCGGGTCGCGATGGTCTTCCTTCGTCGTGCGTTCTGCTTTTCGATGAAGATGATGTTTCGATTCAAAGTGATTTTCTGAACTGGGCGAACCCGGACCCAGGCTTCATTCGTGCCGTTTATAATTTGATCGATCGCAATCTCGTTCGCGCAAGACAAGAAGGTTTCGATTATCTTCGCACGCAAATGAACTTCTACAATCGCCGTGACTTCCGCGTCGAAACCGCCGTCGGACAACTCGAGCGTTGGGGCTCTCTAGAAGGGCGGCAACCGCGCGAGTGGAAACCGATCGAATCGCCACCGGATGAATATCTCGATCAGAAGCTGTTCGATCTCAGAATGAAAAGCGCGCGGCAAAAACTTTATCAAATGGTCGGCTTCGCTTCGATGGAAGACGGGTGCCGGATGGTCGAAGTCGCGAAGTACTTCGGCTTCGTTCAGCCTCCGTGCGGTCGGTGCGATCTTTGCCGAAAGCAGGCGACGTGATTGTTTTTCCGGATCCACGATCGGCGGGTGAAGATGGCCTCCTCGCGGTCGGAGGAGATTTGCGCATCGAGACACTCGTCGATGCCTATTCGCGCGGAATTTTTCCTTGGCCTCAAGAGGGATTGCCGCTTCTTTGGTTTTCTCCTCGGAGACGAGGGGTTCTGGATTTCGCCGATGTACATTGGCCCCGCCGTTTTTTGCAGGAGATGCGCTCGCGACCTCTGCGCGTGACGTTCAATCAAGCTTTTGATCGAGTCATTCATGCGTGTGCATCGGTCCCGCGTACGCATGAGAACGGGACGTGGATTTTGCCGCCGATCGAAGGGGCGTACACACGCTTTCATCACGCTGGATACGCGCACTCGGTCGAGTGCTGGAACGAAAACGATGAGCTGATCGGTGGGCTCTACGGCGTTTTTGTCGAAGGCGTGTTCGCGGGGGAATCGATGTTCCATGTCGAGAGCGGCGCTTCGAAACGCTGTTTGTATTCTCTAGTCGAGCGATTACAAGGGCAGGGTCTCCAGTGGATGGATACACAAATGGTCACGCCGGTTCTTGAGACATTCGGGGGAAAATATATTTCGCGCGATGAATTTCTCGCGCGTCTCGCCGAGGTTCACGCTGACCCCGTAGCGAAGGCGCGAAAGCTTGTGTTAGGATAACCAGATGGACGTCACGATCGAAAAAGACCGAATCGTTAAACTCGCTTACCGCCTGCTCGACACGAGCGGCCGTTTGCTTGAAGAGCGATCACCCGAAAATCCCTACGAATACATGCAAGGCCGCGGGCAAATCGTAACGCCGGTCGAGCGGGAGCTCGAGGGAAAAACGTCGGGCTTCACCGCTCGCGTGCCTGTGACTCCGCGAGAAGGTTACGGAGATTATCAGCCGGCGCTTGTCGTCGATATTCCTCGCGCGACGTTCCCGAAAGGCGTCGAGCTCGCGGTCGACATGAAATTCAATACGTACAACGAGCAAGGTGATCCGATCACGGTACGCATCACCGAAATTCGCCGTGACGTCGTGACGGTCGATGGCAATCACCCTTTGGCCGGCCTTGATTTGATTTTTGAAGTGCGCGTTTTGGATGTCAGGGCCGCATCAAACGATGAGATCGAGACGGGAAGACCGGGCGGTCCTCCGCTCGCTCCGGGCTCATCGCAGATTCATTAAATTCGAAAGCGTCTGGATGTTTGCGGTCATCGCGAACATCGTCGCAACGAGCGCAACGCAAAGCCCTGCGAACGCTAGCGCGTGCGCGCGCTTGATTTCTTGAAAAGTGGGTTCGACTTCGACGCGGCCTTGAAGCCCGTGCTGGATCGCGCGCAAGTGCATAGACGGAAGATGGCGAAACTGAAGTGCGATCAAGTGGAAGCCACGGTCGCCCCATTCCGGAACCCATTCGCTCCGTTGTTCGACACGCATGACTGTCGCGAAACACGCAATTTGATCTCGACCGGGAATCGGAAATTCAACTTTAAGCGGAGAGCCCTCTTCAGGGAGCGTATGCACGGGCTCAGAAATCGGGAGCGTGAAGCTCAAGCCCGTCTCGGAGAGATCGCGGATGACGGCTCGTGAAGAGATGCCTCGAGTTTCCATTTCGGCGAAACGAACGAGACTCGAATCGCCGGCCTGGAAGATGTAGCGAGACGGTCTTTGAACGAAACTGCGAGCAGCACCCATGTGTCTCTTTTCGGCAGCTTCGGTCTTTGGTTTTAGGTGAAATGGTTAAAGCCAGTTGGCTTTAACGGCACGCGTGTCCCGTCGAGCTTGACCAAAGTCACGGCCGCATCGCCTTCGCTCACGAGACCGATTGCGGTGAAGCCTTTAGGGAGTGGCTGGCTCGGTTCGAACGCGCCGAGGAGCTCGTAGTCTTCTCCGCCGTACAGCGCCCAATCGAGAGCGCTTTGGCCCGTTTTTTTTGCGAGTGCTTTTGCACGTTCGTGGAGAGGAATTCGCGCTTCTTTGATTTCGATGGCGACCGTCGAGGCGCTGGCGATGTGATGCGTTTCGCTCGCGAGCCCGTCGCTGATGTCGATGAGCGCGTGACAGTGGGTGAGGTCGACATCGAATCGCGGCTTCGGTGTTGTGTGCGCGTGCATGAGAACGCCGTAAATTTCTTTGATCGTCTGCCAATTCTTCATCGAGTAAAGACCGGCCGCGCTCATGCCGGGATGGCCGGACACAGCGAGCACGTCGCCTGGCTTGGCGCCCGAGCGCAAGATCGGCTTTTCTGAAGTACCCGTCGCGGCGACGTCGATAAAAATCGGGCCCGGAGAGCTCGAGAGATCTCCGCCGACGACATCGAACTTCACATGCGACTGCAGCTTCGAGACACCTTGATAAAACTTTTTGATAAACGCTTCGTTCGCTTTTTCTTTCGGAAGAGCGAGTGAGATGACGACAGCTTCAGGCTGGCCGCCCATGGCCGCGATATCGGAGAGGGTCGCCGCGACCGCTTTGAAACCGACGTCTTGAATCGGCATCAATTTCAAATCGAAATGAACGCCTTCGATCATGCAGTCGCTGCAGAAGAGTCGATGGCCTGAGAGAATCGCGGCATCGTCTCCGATTCCCAGGCTTGCGCTTTCGGGGGCGGGCGTCGTTTGTTTGATGATGTCGATCAAAGAGAATTCGTCCATGGCGCAAGCCTACACGTCACGTCTCTTGTTTTAACATTTTTTTTGATCCAAGATGCGCACATGGCTGATCACGAGTTTCATTTACCTGAAGATCCGATGGATGGCTTGCTCGAGTGGCTCGAAAAGGCGCGACTCGATGCGATTCCCGAACACATTGCGATGACGCTTTCGACGGTGTCGAGCGAAGGTCAGCCTTCGGCGCGCATTGTTTATTTCAAAGGCTTTTCTGCTCTGGCGAGCGGAGAGCGGTGTCCACGTTTCTTTACGAACTACGAATCACAGAAATCACGTGAGATGAACGAAAACCCGCGCGTTTCGCTCTTGTTTTATTGGCCCGCCCAGTGGCGCCAGGTGCGAATCGAGGGCCGTGTCGAAAAGGTGTCAGACGAAGAGTCGAACGCTTACTTTCAGACGCGAGCGCGCGGTTCGCGCATCGGCGCTTGGGCCTCTCCGCAGTCATCGGTGATTAAGTCACGCGAAGAGCTCGAAGCGCGAGTGAATGAGGTCGCCGAGCGCTACGAGGGTAAAGAGATTCCGTGTCCTCCGTTTTGGGGAGGGTGGAGAGTCATTCCCGAGCGTGTTGAGTTTTGGCACGGTGGCGAGAGTCGTCTGCATGACCGCGAAGTTTTCACGAGAGCTGGCCGCGGTTGGACACGCGCGCGGCTTGCGCCCTGACGGTGTTTAATTAGCCCGGAGGCCACTGCATCGGGCGGCCGCCCAAGATGTGCAAGTGGATGTGAGGTACCGTTTGTCCCGCATGAGCGTTGGTGTTGATCGCGACTCTGTAGCCGCGCTCGTCGATGCCTTCCTGTTTCGCAATTTTCGGAATTACGATCATCAGGTGTCCCATGAGGCCTGCATCTTGCTCGGTCAATTCGTTAAGCGAAGCGATTTCCTTTTTGGGGATCAGCAGAATGTGAGTGGGAGCTTGAGGATTGATGTCGCGAAACGCGAGACACTTCTCGTCTTCAAAAACGATTTGCGCGGGGATCTCACGATTGATGATTTTGGTGAAGAGACTCATCGACAAAATTTTCCTTTCTAAAAACTGTAATCTAATCCGGCGCTCGCGAGAACGTCGAAGCCAGTGAGGCGCCAAGGTTCGTCGGGCGTCGTCTGTGAGAATCCGCTTCGCTCCAGATTCTCACGAGCTCCTCTGTGAAAACTGGTGTAGGCCGTTGCCTCCGCGCTCACGTAAAAGCCAAACGGCTTCAGGAACTGAGGGTGAAGGTGGGCATCCATTCCCCATGTCGCGTTCACGAGATAAAATTCGTAACCGTAGCGTGAGTACGAGGATCCTCCGAAAGTGTTCGTTTGTGAGTAGCCGATCTTCGCCCTGGCCGCCGTGAGGCCTGCGCGGACAAACGGCGACCACCAGGAGTCGTGTTTTTGCCGGAGTCCAATTTCAAGCGAGTGATGCTCGAGGGTGTTTTGAGGGCCATCGGCTGGAGGCGAGTTATAAGAGGAGTCGGAGGACTTGCTGGCTTCGCGACTCGTAAGTGCGACGATCAACGAAGTTTCGTTTGCGCGCTTGAACTGGAATTGAAGTCGCGCGCCGCCTCCGCGTAAACCGCCTTGCGCGTAATCGACGTTGTCGTAAATCACGCCATCACCACCGGCGACTGGGCCGATCATGAAGCGAGAGCGATAAATTTTCGGCTGCTCGACGGCCGCCCAACTCGCGCTCTCACGCGGAGGTTTCTCCGCGACATTGAAAGCTCGTAAATCGCTTTCATTTGGCTGAGGTGACGCTTCTTGAGTCGACGAACCTTCGACGACGTAGAGTTTTTTTAAGCTGAGCTTTTGGCCCGCATAGGAAGCCGCGCCGTCGATCAAAATGAGTTGTCTGTTAACGAAGAGGATTTCGCCGTTTTGAATGACGAGCGGCAAGTTGGCGATCCCCAGTGTCTCGGGGTTCGAGCGGCCGCGACAAATCACGCGAAGACTTGAGGCGCGCATGCGCCAGGGTTTCGAGGCGACCGGCGAAGCGAGAGTCCCGTCGCCTCGAAGAACGAATGTGCATCCATTACGCGCGGCGATTTTAAGTGTTTGCCCCGCCGTCGTCTCGACGCGGTCGCCCTCGTACAGTGGCGTTTGGAAAACAAGGTTGGAACGTGCGCCGCTGGATTCGATCTTTTGGACGGAAGCGTTTTCAGGTGCGTCGACGAATTGAGTGATGGCCGTGACTTTCACGAGTTCGTTCAGGGCCACGGGTTCGGCCGCGCAAGCTTGAAGAGCGAAACTGAGGAGCCATGTGATCATGAAAATTATCTTCTGGGAAAAGAGCAGGTAACACAAACTTTCTTGTTGTGGGTTTTCACGACGACGACTTGAATGAGGCATGACGACTGTTCTGCCGCATCTTGCCGTGCACACTTTTGAAAACTTCGAATTGAAAACATTGGTGATCGAGAGTTCCGCGCTCGCGCAAAATCCGCTCGGGGACTCAGCTCGGCGAACGTGTCCCGTACTGGTGCCGCGTGG
>CAJYIL010000341.1 GCA_913774795.1 Pseudobdellovibrionaceae bacterium | reverse complement strand
CTTGTCTTCCGAGATTTGCTTCCAGAGACCCGCGTGTTTTTGCTGGATGAACTGCGACATCTCTGTGTCGTAACGGCGAACATCGGCTTCTGGGATCTGATCGATGTAACCGTTTGTCGCTGCAAAGATCGAGATGACTTGGTCTTCGACTTTGAACGGCGAGTACGCTGGCTGTTTCAAGAGCTCAACGAGACGACGACCGCGAGCGAGCTGACGTTGCGAAGCTGCATCGAGATCGGATGCGAACGCCGCGAACGCTTCGAGCGAGCGGAATTGAGCGAGTTCGAGTTTCAACGTACCCGCAACTTGCTTCATCGCTTTAATTTGAGCTGCACCACCGACACGCGAAACCGACTTACCGACGTTGATCGCTGGGCGAACGCCTTTGAAGAAGAGATCGGATTCAACGAAAATCTGACCATCTGTGATCGAGATGACGTTTGTCGGGATGTACGCCGAGATATCGCCACCTTGGGTTTCGATGATCGGGAGAGCTGTCAACGAACCGCCGCCAGCTTCTTTCGACATCTTCGCTGCGCGCTCGAGAAGACGCGAGTGGAGGTAGAATACGTCGCCTGGGTAAGCTTCGCGTCCTGGAGGACGACGGAGGAGGAGCGAGAGCTGACGGTAAGCTTGAGCTTGTTTCGTCAAGTCATCGAATACGATGAGGGCGTGGCGGCCTGTATCGCGGAAGTATTCAGCCATCGACGCACCAACGTATGGAGCGAGGAACTGGAGTGGAGCTGGATCCGACGAAGTCGCCGCGATGACAGTCGTGTACTCCATCGCGCCTGCGGCACGGAGTTTTTCAACAACGAGAGCAACCGTCGAGCGCTTTTGGCCGATCGCTACGTAGAAGCAGTGAACGCCTTGGCCTTTTTGGTTGATGATCGTGTCGAGAGCGATCGTCGTTTTACCTGTTTGACGGTCACCGATGATGAGCTCGCGCTGACCACGACCGATTGGGATCATCGAGTCGATCGCCTTGATACCTGTTTGAAGAGGTTCGTTGACCGACTGACGGAGAACGATGCCAGGAGCTTTGATTTCAACGACGCGACGATCTTTCGCTTGGATCGGGCCGCGTCCGTCGATCGCGTTACCGAGACCGTCAACGACGCGTCCGAGGAGCGCTTCGCCAACTGGAACCGAAACGATCTGCTTCGTGCGCTTAACTGTGTCGCCTTCTTTGATACCGCGGTCTTCACCGAAGATAACGACACCGACGGATTCTGATTCGAGGTTGAGGACCATCCCGAAAACTTCGCCCGGGAATTCGACGAGCTCACCGGCCATCGCGGTCTCGAGACCGTAAACGCGGGCGACACCGTCACCAACCGAGAGAACGCTGCCAGTTTCGCTGACTTCGATCGTCTTCGAATAGTTTTTGATCTGTTCTTTTAAGATCTTGCTGATCTCGTCAGCGCGAATCTGCATTTCCATTAAACTGTTCCTCTCTTGAGTTCTTCATTCATGCGGGTGAGGTGAGTCGAGATGCTGTCGTCGAAAGTGTATGAGCCCACTTGCGCGACAAGACCACCGATCACCGAGGGGTCTTCTTTGTAAGTCATGATGACTTTTTTCTTCAGGAAGTTTTCGACCGTCGTTTCAATGCGCTTACGCTCTTCTGGAGCAAGTGCCGAAGCCGAGCGAACTGTTCCGCGGATGACTCCGTTCGATGCGTCGATCTCTGATTCGAACGCGTGAACGAGATCCGAGAACACGTTGAGACGTTCGTTGCGCGCAAGAAGAAGAACTGTTTCGAGAACTTCTTTCGAGACGCCTTTTCCTTCGAGAGTCTTTTTGAGCACCGCCTCTTTTTGCGAAGGGCTGATCATCGGGCTCACGAGGAATTCGTGGGTTTCTTTATCTTTCGAGAAGGCTTCGTCGAGTGAGCGAAGTTCAGTGAGAACCTTCTCTTGCGAGCGGTTATCGACAGCGAGTTCGAACAACGCTTTCGCGTAGCGCTTTGCGAGTTCTGGGCTTCTCATCGGTTGGCTCCGATCTTATCGACGAACTCTGTTTGCAAACGCTTCTGGTCGCCCTCAGAGACTTTTTCTTTCAAGAGCTTCGATGAGAACGCAACCGCTTGCGA
>CAJYIL010000340.1 GCA_913774795.1 Pseudobdellovibrionaceae bacterium | reverse complement strand
GTTAAATGAGTGATTCTTCTTTAGAATTACAATCGACGCTTTGAATTTTGTCAAATTTCTGACGGCGAGGTCGGGCTTCTTGAGGGCGGTCTTACTGAAGACCGTGCATCGCGAGGTAAGCTTCGGCCCACATGTGGCCGCCCGCGAGGAGATACAAGAGTGCAGCGCCCGCGAGGTAAGGACCAAACGGAATCGCGAGAGTCATCCCGTCTTTGGTCCTGATCGCGAGGATAATGCCGACGATTGAACCGATCACGCTCGAGACGAGGATGGTGATCGGGACCGCTTGCCACGTCATCACGGCACCGATCCACGCGAGAAGCTTAATGTCTCCCCCACCCATGCCCTCGCGCCCACGGATCGCGTAGTAGAGATACGCGACCGCCCAGAGGAACCCTCCTCCGGCCAAAACTCCGTAAAGTGCTGGCAGAAACTCGCGCTCGGGATTGATCGCAGCACCGATGAGTCCGAGGACGATTCCGGTCAGCGTGAATTTGTCGGGCAAGATCATGTGGTCGAGATCGATGAAGCTCGCGCAGACGACCATCCAGATAAAGATGAGTGCTTCGATCAGTGTGTAGCTGGCGCCCAAGCGCCAACCCGCAATCGCGAAGAGGCACGCCATGATGAATTCAACGAGCGGATAACGGAATGAGAACGGCGCTTGGCAACTCGAGCATTTTCCGCGGAGCCAGAACCAAGCGAAGATCGGTACGTTGTTGTACCAGGCGATCGGTTTTTTGCAGCTTTGGCAGTGGCTACCCGGCCAAGCGACGCTTTCACCTCTCGGCATGCGGTAGATAACAACGTTACCAAAGCTTCCGAGAAGTGCGCCCAAGATGAAGAGAACAATGCTCAATGTAGGCTGGCCGAGCAGAAGTTCGAGGGCTTCAGACAAAGTCGCGTCTCCGGAAAATGAACGAAGTCAGAGCGAGAAAAATAATCATCCACCCGAATGCGTAAACGGTCGCGGTGATGAGATCGGTGCCTGGCACTTCGAGATTGTAGATCGGGGCAGAACGCCAGTTGAAGCGCTCGAGATTCGGGACGAATTTGGCGAGCTGCCGACCGACGAGGAATGTCGGGTCGCTGGCGATCGACTTCATTTTCATGAGGCCTTCGAGGGAGCTGACCCAGTGACCGATCAAGAAGACGCTGGATGCGAAAAGCACGGTCATGATCGGTCGCGAAATCACGCCGAACATGAGAGTGCAGGCGACGAGCACCAGCGCTTCGAGAACGACGCCGTAGAGGGCGATCGCGAAGTTGGGAGTGATGCTGAGGCCGAGAAAGAGGAGAAGGCCCGCGAGAACCGCCGCGAGGCCGACCATGACAGTGAGGATCGTGAGCAAGAGGCCAACGAATTTTCCGAGGACGAATTGCGTACGCGTAATGGGTCGCGCGAGCAGAGTGAGAATCGTCTGCTTATCGATTTCTTTTGCGACGAGGGTTGAGCCGACGAAGATGGATAGAATGCTTGCACCGATTTGGATACCAGCAAAACCGAAGTCAGCGGAGATCTTGGCTTGCTCGGCGAAACTTAATCCGCCCAAAACGATACTGAGACCGATCAGGAGAAGCGCGAAAACGACGATCCCGTAAAGAATGCGGTCTCGGATGACTTCGCGATAAGTGTTAATGCCGATGGTGGCGATCGATTTCATGTAATTCATCGGTTCGCTCCCGCACGTGTATCGACGGCACGTTGAGCGTTGTCAGGTTTGGCGTCGAAGCCCATATTGATGAAGATCTCTTCGAGACTCAGGCGCTTTGGCTTGATTTCGCGGATTTCGGCGCCTTGTTTACGGATTTCGTCGATCTTTGCGTTGAGCTCTTGCAGCGTCTTTGCCTCGGCGACCTGTTGAGTGCCGAACGTGAGTTGAAAGCCTGACTCCGCTTGCTGGAGAAGCTTGCTCGTTGCGCCGTTGTAGATCATCTCACCTTGCTTGTAGATCACGAGATCATCGCAAAGTTGTTCGGCATCAGGGAGCAAGTGGCTCGAGAAGAAAACCGCGGTGCCTTCAGAAGCGGTCTCACGAATGATCTCTCTGACTTCAAAACGCCCGTCTGGATCGAGACCGGTCTGCGGCTCATCTAAGATGATGAATTCTGGCCGGTGGATGAGCGCCTGCGCGATGCCCACTCGCTGGAGCATCCCTTTGGAGTAGCTGCGAAGCTGGCGGTCGCCCGCGTGCGCGAGACCGACTCGCTTGAGGAGGTCGGAGACGCGTTGATCGAGATCGCTCGCTTTGAGGCGATTCGAAATCTTGCCGTAAAATCTGAGGAACTCACGGCCGGTGAGGTAATCGTAAAAGTAAGGACGCTCCGGTAAAAATCCGATTTTCGATTTGGCTTCGTTCGTGAGGCCTTCGTGACCAAAATAGAAGATGCGGCCGGAGTCTTTGAGCGAAAGTTCGAGGAGGCACTTGATCGTTGTCGTCTTACCCGCCCCGTTTGCGCCCAAGAATCCCGTGATCACACCCGGTTCGATTTTGAATGACACGCCTTTGAGCGCGTGAACGGGTTTGGCGCGCCAACCGCGCTTGTATGTTTTTTTGAGATCGATGATTTCAAGAACTGGCGTTGCCATCTTTATTTATCGCCGAGCTGAATGTTCATTGCTTTTACGAGTTCTCGAACCGAATCGTACTGCGTGCTGGTTGCGAGCATGAGCCCTGAGATATTCAAAAGCTTTTTGAATTTTGGCCCATTCGTTTTGTCTTCGTCGAGATCGCGGAGCGCGAACATGAGATCCGTCGCGATACGAGGATTCGAATCGTAGAAGTCTTGGCGCACGCAGAATGGATCGTTCGGAATCGGTTCGCTGATCCAAATCGTTTTTGGTTTTGGATAGCGCTTGCCGTCTTTCGCGGGAAAGCGATCCCATGCCGTATCCTTGTTTTTCGCGTCGTTTGAGAAGACCGCTGCCGCGTCAACTTTGCCTTCTCTCAAGAGGTTCACGGATTCCGAGTGGTTTCCGGAGAAGATCGAGTCGGCGAAGAATGTCTTCGAGTCGATGTTGTTTTTCTTGAAGTAGACTTGCGGGAGGATATACCCGCTGGTCGATTTTTGATCGACGAAGGCGAACTTCTTGCCTTTCAATTGAGAAATCTTAGTCGCTTTGTTCGCGAGAATTGTCGCGTAGTAATAAGGACCGTCCCAGACTTTTTTCAGGAGGACTTTCGCGCCCGCCATTTTCTCGGCGAACACATAAGTCATCGCCGAGAAGAAAGCGAAATCGACTTTCTTGTTTTTCATGGCATCGATGAGCTCGGTGTAATCTTTCGATACGTAGATGTTGACCGGAACACCGATTTTTTCTTGCAGCATCTTCGCAAACGCTTCGCCGTTCTCCTTAAGCTCTTGCGGATTTTCGCCGGGGATGAATCCGATCGTAATTTGCTTCGGGGTTTCAGCGCGTGCCAACGGCGATACAACAGTCACGCTCATTGCGAGCGCGATGAGGAACTTTAGAAAAGGACGGCGTGTTTGAAGCGAATCCATGCTTGAACCCTCTGTCTTTAGAGGCTTTAGGCTAAAGCATTTTTTCGACCGCGGAAACCGTAAACTCTTTTGATCTTTGCATGCGGAGCGCGGTGAGCAGGGCCTCGGCGGCATGAGATTCAGTGATGCAAGGAATCGAGAAGTCGATGCAACTGCGGCGGATATCGAAGCTGGCCTCCATCGCGCGTCGGCCTGAAGTCGTGTTGACGACGAGAGCGACGCGCCCGGAGCGGATTCTATCGACGCAATTCGGTCGACCCTCGTGAACCTTTTTGACCGGGATGCAGTCGATGCCCGCTTCGTAGAGGAACTGCGCGGTTCCGTATGTTGCCGACAGCGTGTAGCCCATACCGACCAAAGCCTGGACAAGCGGCAGCATGATTTCTTTATCTTTATCCCGGAGCGAGAGAAAGACTTCGCCCTTTGGTGGAATGACAATCTGACTCGACAAGCTCGCTTTGAGGAGAGCCTCGGAATAGTCGTGCCCTCGCCCCATCGATTCGCCCGTCGACTTCATCTCAGGACCGAGAACCGAATCGGCATCGGCGAATTTTTTGAATGGGAAGACAACACCCTTTACCGACACGTGATCGATATCGCGCCAATTGTACTTTTGGGGGTTCACTTCTTTCGCGGTCTTTCCGAGCATCGCTTCAACGCCGAGGTCGACGATCGGAATACGAGTCGATTTGCTGACGAAAGGAACTGAGCGCGAGCTGCGGGGGTTCGCTTCGAGCATGAAGACTTCGTCGTTCT